>CAYOHO010000007.1:0-16820 GCA_964403755.1 uncultured Oscillospiraceae bacterium | reverse complement strand
CTCGGAGCCGAAGGTGCGCGGGACCTGCTTGTTGCGGAACTGCTCCTCCATCCAGGCGGTCAGGGCGTCGGTCATGGCCTGGGCGTCCTTGTAGCGGTCCGGGTAGAGCGGGGGCCCGAAATGCAGGATGACGGTGCGGCGGCGGCCTTTCTCGTCGAGCGGCTGCGGCCATTTCATGTGGCGGCTGAAGACCTCGTAGCCGCCGTCGATGTAGACCGGCAGGATCGGGACATGGCTCTTGATCGCGATATAGGCGGCGCCGTTCTTCATTTCGCCGAGCCGGCCATCCATGGTGCGCGTGCCTTCGGGGTGCACGAGCATGATGTTGCCTTCATCGACCTTGCGCTTGGCGATGATCAGGCCGCGGATGGGATTGCCGAAGCGGTCGATCGGCACGGCCCGACCGACACGGACGATCAGGCGTCCAAGCCAGCCGTGGCTGCTCTCCAGGTCGGAGCCGGCGATGCAGGCCATGTGGCGAAAATGCTTGCGCGGCAGGAAGGCGCCGATCCACATGCCGTCGACATAGGTTTCGTGGTTGGCGGCGATGACATAGGGAATGCGCTGCGGGATATTTTCCAGGCCAACTGCGCGCAATCGGACAAGGAGCCGGGTGAAAAACATGCCGCCCCAGTTGCCGACGTTGCCGACAAGCCCGCGCTTGATGGGATATTTTGAATCGTCGTCCTTGCTGCGGTCGGGCGCGGACGGCGACGGCTTCGGGGAATTCCTGACTTCAGACAAAGTGGTTGAACCTCCAGAATGATCACGTTGCTTAGTTGCAGAATACCATATTTACTGGTAAAATACGACAATTCAATCGATATCCCAGACCTCGAGCCGCCTTCATAACCAACAAGACAGACCGGCCCTGCCCTGTCTGCACCCCTTGCACCGACGGCAGGCGCCTGCTGCTGGAGCCGACGCATGAACGATTTTCTGCTTCAATTCCGGGTCCGATACGCTGAAACCGACGCCATGGGCGTGGTTCACCATGCCGTTTACCCTGTCTGGTTCGAAATGGGCCGGACCGAGTTCCTGCGGGCTGCCGGCATGCCTTACCGCGGCATGGAGGACAGCGGCATCCAGTCTCCTGTCACCGAGATGCATGTGCGCTATCGCCGCCCCGCCCGCTATGACGACCTCGTCACATTGGCCGTGCGGGTCGAGCAATATACGGGGACGCGCCTGCGGATTGCCTACCGGGTGCTGATCGATGGCGAACTTGTCTGCAGCGGCGAAAGCGGGCATGCCTTCCTCTATGGCGGCCGTCCCTGCGCCCTGCAGCGCTGTGCGCCCGATGTCCATGCGGCGCTGGAACGCATTGCGGCGGAAGGCGCCCCGGATGAGCCGCCGGTTTCCGAGGTCACGATATCCGGATTCACGGCAGCAGCCGGCGAAACGGGTGCGCCCGGCCAGCGGCCATGAGGCTGCTGTTCGGCAGCGATCCCGGCTCCCTGATTGTCCAGTGCCTCACGGAGCTGCATAGCCTGACGGTCGATTTTCCCGACCAGCGGGCCTTCCTGATCGTGCCCGAACAGATCAAGGTCCAGATGGAGCAGGCGTACATCGACACCACGGGCACCGCCGGCCTGATGATGGCCGAGGTGCTCAGCTTCCGCCGCCTGGCCCACCGGCTGCTCGATGAGACCGGCCTGCTGCCCGGCCGGCGGGTCGACGCCTTCGGCCGCCGCATGCTGCTGTTCCGCGTCCTCAAGGAGAACCGCGAGCAGATGCATTCCTTTGGCCACCTGGCCGACCGAAGCAGTTTCCTGGCGGAAGTCGAGGCCGTGGTGGGCGACCTGAAGCGCCATGCCATCAGCGCCAGCCAGCTGCAGGAAGCGGCTGCCGCCGGCACCGAGAAGTCACTTGCCGACAAGTGCCTCGATCTCGCCACCCTGCTGGCCGGGTACAACCTGGCCCTGGCGGAGAACGATATCGCCGACGCCGATGATGACCTGGAGCGGCTGGCGGAGCTGCTTGAAGGCATGGCGGAGGCGGCGCGCCGGGAGGACGGCACCTTGCCGTTCCCGTACAACCGCCTGCATCCCCTGTCCCGCAGCCATGTCTATGTCAGCGGTTTCGGATTCGTCCGCGATTTCACGCCGCAGGAGCATCGCATCCTGGCCGGCCTCGTACGCCTGGGCGCCAGGCTGACCGTCGCCGTGCAGGCAGACGCCTATCCGACCAGCGAAGCCGCTGTCGAGGCTGGCTCCGAAGTCTTTCTGATTGGCCGCCGCACCCTGCATCGCCTTGCCCGGCGCCTCGGCGATGCCAAAGCGGTTCGTGTCGCCCCGCTGCGTACGCCGCTGCAGGAAGCGGTCGCCCGGGTCACGGCCGGCGCCGGCATCCCGGATGCACCCGACACCTGTGCCGCCAGCGTTCCCGAAGCCTCTAGCCCCAGCATCCCCGAAGCCCCCCACACCTGTGCCGCCAGCGTTCCCGACGCCTCTAGCCCCAGCATCCCCGAAGCCCCCGGCGTCTCCAGCATGGTGCCCGGCAGCCAGCCGGCATCCGGGGCGAATGGGAGCAGCCCTGCCGCACCCGGCCTGCCGCTGACCATCATCGGGCTTGCGACGGAAGCGGACGAGATCGAGTGGATGGCCGGCGAGATTCGCCGTCTGACCCAGTCCGGCGGCTACCGCTTCAGGGACATGGCGATCGCCCTCTGCGAACCGAAGGTCCAGATGCCGCTGCTGCGGGCGGCCGCCCGCCGCTACGGCCTGTCGCTTTTCCTCGACGAGACCCGTTCCCTGGCCGGCACATCGCTGCTGCGCTACCTGCTTGGCCTGCTCGATCTGCCGCTGCGCAACTGGGCCCGCGATCCGCTCATGACGGTTCTGCGCAGTGGCCTGACACCGCTTGATCCGCAGCAGGTCGATATCCTGGAGAACGATCTGCTGGAACGCGGCCTGTTCCGCCGTGACCGCCTCTTCAGCGCGGCCAGAACAGCCGGCACCTCACTGGGTGGACCGGAAGACGCAGCCGGGCAGCGGATCCGGGAAACTGTCCTGACAGTCTTCGAGCCTATGCGGCAACTCACCGACAGCCTGCGACAGGCTGCCACGACGGCCGACTGCTGCCGGCTCATCCGCGCCTTTTTCACCGAACAGGGCCTGACCGCCCGCATCGCCGCCCAGGCTGACGCGCTGAGGGCCGGCGGCGAGGGTGACGCCGCCCTGCTGCTGGCCTCGGCACATGCCGTCCTCGGCCAGGTGCTGCAGCAGCTCGAGACGATTGCCGGCGCCCTGCCCATGGGGCTTGCCGACTTGCGCGACACGCTGCGTTCCGGCCTGGCCAACGCCAGCGTCACGCTCATTCCGTCCGCCCTTGACCAGATCGTGGTCGGTGACTGGCGGCGCATCAGCCGCCAGCCCTGCCGCATTCTCTTTGTCATCGGCGCCCGCCTCGATGGCTTTCCGCCCAAGGCGTCGCCGGAAGGCCTGCTCAAGGACACCGACCGCCAGTTCCTGTCCGAAGCGCTGGCGATCACCCTCCCAAGCAAGGCCCGCGACCAGGTGTTCGCCGATGCCGCCAGCCTGCACCAGCTGCTGACCCGGGCGACCGACCGGCTCTACCTCGGTGCCTCCGGCGGCGAACCGGCCGAGATCGTGCAGCGCCTCCGGCGCGCCCTGCCGGACTGCCGCCAGATCAGTGAGGACGAGACAGCCGATTTCTGGAATCCGCGGCTCAACGCCCGTCCGGCTGCCTGGCACCGGCTGATGCTGCTCACCGGCATGGCCGTTGATCTGCCGGCCGACCGGGCCGCCGGCTGGCGCACCCTGGCGCGCAGCCTGAGCGCCTGCCGGGCTGCCGGCGCCTGCAGTCCGCTCACCCGGGCGGTCCTGCCGGAAGACCTGCCGCTGGGCCGCGGCGCCCTGTTTGCGCCACTGCTTGAACCGGTCGCCCTGGTGCCGGATGCCGAGGGACCGGCGACCGTTGACCCCGAAACGCTGGCCGGCATCTATTCGGCCACACCAAGCATGAGCGTCTCCCAACTGGAGAAGTACGCTGCCTGCCCGTTCTCGCACCTGGTGGCCTACGTTCTCAGCCTGAAGGAGCGGGCCGTCTACGCGCCCGAGGCGACCGACACCGGCACCCTGCTGCACGGAGTGGTCGAGCTGGCGCTGCGCGACCTGTCGGAACGGCTCGCCCAGGCTGACGGCGATCCCGAGGCGATCCAGCGGACACTTGAGGAATTCCGGTGCCAGGACCTGAAGAGCCTGACCGGCCGGCTGATGGACGCGGTGATCGAGCGCGAGGCGATGGGCGTCATGAACGACACGGGCATCCGCGCCGATGTCGGCCGCCGCCTGCGCCAGATGTCGACCGCATCGCTGCAGGCGATTCTCGACCAGCTCGAGCCCGGCGGCTACCTGCCGCAGCAGCTGGAATGGACCTTCGGCCCGGACGAGGCCGACCGCTTCTGCATCGATCTGCCTGGCCAGCGCGCGCTCAGCCTGCGCGGCAAGGTCGACCGGGTCGACGTCCGCCAGCCGGCGGAAGGGCCGGCCGAGTTTCGCGTCGTTGACTACAAGAGCGGCAACAAGAAGGTGGACCCCGACCAGCTTTTCCATGGCCTGGCCCTGCAGCTGCCCACCTATCTGGCCGCCTATGCCGCCAGCCATCCGGAACTGCTCGCCCGCGATGCCGGCTACTTCCATTTTGACCGGCCGATGGTAAGGACCGAACAGGCCATGGATGACGACTCGGCCGTGGACAGGAAGGTTGCCAAGGCTTTCGAGCTGCGCACGGCCGGCCTGGAGCCGGACGACCTGCAGCGCCTGCTCGCCCATACGCGCAGGCGCATCTCCGAACTGTCGCAGCAGCTGCTCTCCGGCCATTTCGCCGTGGCGCCGCGCAAGCTTCGCGGCACCCAGCCGGCCTGCGTCTACTGCACCTTCAGCGCCATCTGCGGCTTCAACCGCCGCGACTACCGGAACCTGCCATCCGTCACGCGCCTGACCGGGGAGAACGGCGGCCGCCCGGACAAGAAGAAGGCGCTCTGCCGCCTCCTGGCCGAATCGTCCGAGGCCACGTTGCCTGGACAGCCGGCCAACGCAGCCGGCGCCCCGGACAGCATGCCGGCGTCCTGTGCGGCCGGTTCTGATGCGACCGGTTCTGAGGCGACCGGTTCCCGGGCGACCGGTTCCGGCGCCGACGACGCCTGGCTGGCCTGCCCGGGACCATCGCCAGAAAGCGAGGCTGACCAATGAGCCCGCTGACCAGGGAACAGCTCGACGTCATCAATGCCCCCCTCGGCAATATCCTGGTTTCGGCTGCAGCCGGATCGGGCAAGACCAAGGTCATGACCGACCGGATCGTCCAGCGCATTGTCGCGCGCCAGACCGACATCCGCTCCGTCCTGGTCATGACCTTCACAGACAAGGCTGCCCGCCAGATGCGCGACAAGATCGCCGAGAAGCTGCGCGACGCGCTGACTGCGGCTGACAGCGAGGCCGAATCGGCCTATCTGCGGCGCCAGCTGCTGCAGCTGCCGGGGGCGCTCATTTCGACCATCCATGCATTCTGCCTGACGGTCATCCGCAACTTCTACTACGAGGCGCGGGACAGCAGGGGCGAGCCGCTGGTCCTGCCTGATTTCGCGACCGATGACGGCACCGAGAGCGAAATCCTGCTGCAGGAATGCCTCGAGACCCTGCTTCGTGAATGCTACGAGGCTATTGACCGGGAGGCCGACGGGGAGAGGCCGGCGCCGCTGCCGGAGGACCTGCTGGCGCACCTGCCGGAAGACCTGCGCGATGACGCCTTTGCCGCCGCCTTCTACCGGCTTGCCGAGGGCTATGGCGGCGCCCGCGGCGATGAGCCGCTGAAGCTCCTGATCGACGGGCTCTTCCGCAGCCTGCGCAGCATGCCGGACTACACGCGTGTCATCGGCGAAAAGATCGCCGCCTATGAGCAGGCTGCCGCCGACTTCGCCGACAGCCGGGCCGCCAAGCTGCTCCTGCGTCAGCTCAAGGTCCGACTTGACCGGGCCATGACCGCCATGCCCGAGCTCGAAGACCTGCTGCCACGGGTCGCCTTCTACAAGGACCGCAAGCGCAGCGACCAGACAGCTGCCCAGTACCAGGCGGTCTTCAGCGGCCTGCGCCGCCTGCATGCCGGCCTGGCGGACGGTTCCATGGGCTACGATGACGTCTATGCCGCCAGCCGTCCGCTGGCCGACGTGACCTATCCGCGCGGCAGCAAGAATGATTCCGAGGAGAAGAAGGCCTTCGCGGCGCTTTTCATCGATTCGGTCGCCGAGGCGGTGTACACGGCTGCCGGCGGCTGCGGCCAGGACAAGTGCTTCAAGGCCTTCCAGTTCGATCGTCTGGTCGCCTGTGGCCGCCCGGCAGCCGTCATCTCGGCTGAACTGACGGAGATGCTGCCGGCCGTTCGCTGCCTGTTCGCCCTCATCCTGGCGCTCGACACCCGCTACGCGGCGGCCAAGCGCCAGGCCGGAATCATCGAGTTCAGCGACTTCGAGCACCTGGCGCTGGCCATCCTGCGCGGCGCCGAGGCGGGGGCCTACTACCGCTCGCGCATTGCCGAGATCTACATCGACGAATACCAGGACACGAGCCAGATCCAGGAGGCGATCATCGCCGAAATCCGCAGCCGCAACTGCCTCATGGTCGGTGATGTCAAGCAGAGCATCTACCGTTTCCGTCACGCCCGGCCGCAGATCTTCCTCGACCGCCTGCAGGCCTACCGCGGCGGCGAGGACGGCAGCCTGATCGAGCTCAACCGCAACTTCCGCAGCCAGGGGGTCATCATCGACACCGTCAACCAGTGGTTCAGCCAGCTGATGTCGCCGGCCGTCGGTGAAATCAGCTATGGCGACGGCCATGCCCTGACCGCCGGTGCCGAGCCGGAGAAGGCCGCGCCGGAACCGACCGTGCGCCTGCTGTTCCTCGATCTCAAGCCGGTGTCCACAGCCGGCGCCGCAGCCGGCATCGCCGATGCAGACCGGCAGAATGGCGAAACGGCAGAAGGGGAAGGTTCCAGCGCTGGGAATGGCACCGGGGAGGGTGCCGGGAATGGTGTCGGGAATGGCACCGGGGAGGGTTCTGAACGCGGCTCCGACGCAGAGGGCGGCGAGGCCGATTCCGGCGATGACGACTGGGAAGAGACCGTTGCCGATCTTTCCCGCTATGAGAAGGAAGCCCGCATGGTGGCCGCGGAGATCCGCCGGCTCATGGCGGCCGGCGTGCCCTGCGGCGAGATCGCCATCCTGGCTCGCACGGCGCAGATTCTCGGCGCCTGCTCGGAAACCCTTGCGGCCTATGGCATTCCGGTCGAGGAGACGGCGGAGCAGCCCTTCCTCGATACGCCAGTTCTGCGCTTCCTCGAGGCACTGGTGCACGTGCTCGACAATCGCCGCCAGGACATCCCGCTGACTGCGGTCATGCGTTCGCCGCTCTATGGCGGCGGCTTCTCCGACGAGGAGCTCGCCCGCATCCGCCTGGCCTCACGCCGCAGCAGTCTGCGGCATGCCTACTTCCATGAATCGGTCGACTGGTATGCGGAAAACGGCAGCGACCGCCAGCTGCGCGTCCGCACGAACGGCTTCCTCCGCTTCCTCGACGATCTGCGCCAGCGCGAGCCGGCGCTCTCGATCGTCGAGCTGCTGGTCCTGGCCATGGAGAAGACCGGCGTCCGCGACCAGCTGGCCCGGCTGCCGGAGGGACAGCAGGCGACCAGCGACATCGCCCTCTTCCTGGACTTCGCCAATCGCTTCGAGCAGCGGGCCCGCCGCGGCATCTACGCCTTTGCCCGCCACATCGAGCGTCTGCATGAGCTGGGACGCCAGAAGCCTGTGCTCGGCGACGACCAGGCGGTACCCATGGCCGTGCGCCTGATGACCATGCATGGCAGCAAGGGGCTCGAGTTCCCCTATGTCTTCATCATCGGCACGGCCTCGCGCCTCAACCTGCGTGAGAAGGACCAGCCGCTGCTGCTCTCGGAGGAGGTCGGCATCGGCATCGACTATGTCGATCCCGAGCGCCGGGTTCTCTATCCGACGCCGCTGAAGCAGGCCATGTTCGAGGAGCTGAAGGCGCGCAGCCGCTCCGAGGAGCTGCGTCTGCTCTATGTTGCGATGACCCGGGCCCAGAAGACGCTCTACCTGACCGGCAGCTTCGAGATCGGCAGCGATGGCGACACCCGCGCCATGCGTCTGATCGAAGCGGCCCGCCAGTCCCGAAATACGGCACTGCCCGAGCATCTGGTCCTTTCGGCGCGTTCCTGCCAGGACTGGATGCTGCTCGCCCTGGCCCGCAATCCTGACATCGACCTGACACCGCTGTTTGGATCGTCAGCAGAGGGGGCTGCTGCAGCTGCTGCAGAGACGCCTGCCATGGCTTCGACGCCTGGTGCGCTGCTGGAGCCGATCGCGGGCCTGACCGTGACCTATTACGCCATCAATCGCCTGCCGGCGCCGGGTCAGGCGGAGACAACTGAAGCCGCCAACGCCGCTGAAGCCGCCGAAGCCGCCAACGTCGCTGAAGCCGCCGAAGTTGCTGTGGCACCCGAGGCTGCCGCGGCGTCCGCTGCTCCGTTTTCCGAAACCCGGTCCGCCGCGGCCCCGGCCACCGACGCTGATCAGACTGGCGCGGCCACCGCCGCTGAGCCGGTCCGGCCCTTCAATACATCGTGCCTGCTCCATGAGCCGCTGCCCGAGGGCTGCGAGGAGCCGGCAGCCGCTTCTGCAGCCGTGAAGGCAGCCATCGACGCCCACATCCGGGCGGATATCCTCGGCAGCTATGCCTGGCCAGGAACCGTCCGGCTGCCGCAGAAGATCTCCGTGAGCGAGCTCAAGCGCCGCTCTGACCAGCTGGCGGACATGGAACTGGCCTCGGATGGCTCGACGATCGTGCATGGCATCACCCAGACGATCAGCGAGTGGACGGCGCCCGAAGCCGGCGCCCGCAAGGCCACGGCTGCGGAAGTCGGAACCGCGGTGCACCAGGTCATGCGCTTCCTCGATCTGGCGCCGCTGGTTCGGGATCCTTCGCTGGCGGAGCTGGAGCGTCAGATCGACAGCCTGACGGCGCACGGAATCATTGAGACCGGGCTTCGTCCGGCGCTCAAGCCCTATCTCGAGCCAATCCGGCGCTTCTATGCCTCGCCGCTGGCGCAGCGCCTGCTGGCAGCGGAACAGGCCGGCATGCTCTACCGTGAGATGCCATTCTCGATGGCGGTCCCGGCGCGCGAAATCAGCCCGGATGTCGATGGCGTCGCCGGCGACGACCGGATGCTCATCCAGGGCATGATCGACCTCTGGTTCCGCGAAGATGGCCGTGCCGTTCTGATCGACTTCAAGACCGACCGGCTCTGCGAACCGCTGGCGGTTCGCACCGAACCGCTGGCGGATCGCGCCGAGACGCTGCGCAGCCGCTACCGGGTCCAGCTTGACTGCTATGCCCGTGCCATCACGCTGGCCGCCGGGCTGCCGGTGGCGGAGCGCCTCATCTATTCGCTGCAGGATGGCCAGTTCGTTCCCTTCGCGGCGGCAGCCAATGCACCCGCCTGGGGCGACGGCCTGCTGACGGCGGCCGGGCCGGAAGCGGCGGATACACCAGACAGGTGAAAGGCCGGGCTGACTCGATCAGCCCGGCCTTTTTCGACATATCTGCCACTCATCTGTCCGGGCGTCCGGACTTGCCGGCCGTCCCGGCAGCCCGTCACCCGGCTGGTCCGTCAGCCGTGCAGCCGATCCTCCGGCTGGTCCGTCAACCGTTCAGCCTGGCTGGGGTCAGTCCCCGGCCGGTCCTGCTCCCGGCTTGATGTCCTCCAGGGCGGCGTCGAGCGGGATGTTCTGGCTGCGGGCCCGGTAGAGGCACCAGACAGTCACGACCGTCAGGATGAAGACACCGCCGAGGATGGTGGTCAGCCCGGGCTTTTCGCCTTTCAGGAAGAAGACGAAGAGCGGGTTCAGGATCGGTTCGATGACCGGCACGAGGATCAGCTCGAGCGAGGTCACGTGCGGCAGCGCGGCCGTATAGAGGGCGTAGGCGAGGCCGACCTGGAAGACACCGGCAATCAGCAGCCAGAGCAGGTCCATCAGGGATGGCCGGCTCTGCAGCAGGAAAGGGATGGCGATCGTGAAGCTGATCAGGTTGCCGAAGATGATCACCGATTCGGCAGACATGCCCTCATCGCTGGAGCGCCGGAGCATGACCGCCTGCAGCGCAAAGAAGACGCCTGCGAGCACGCCGAGTGCGTTGCCGAGCGGTGCCGTCGGCATGGCACCGGACTTGCCGAGGCTTTCGAGGAAGAACACGACCAGGCCGCCGATGACAAGGACCGTCACCAGGGCATCCAGCCGGGTGACCCGTTCGTGCAGGATGAGGTAGCCAAACAGCAGGACGAATATGGGTGCGGTGTACTGGAGGAGGACGGCGTCGGCGGCCGTGGTCAGGCGCGTGGACGCGACAAAGCAGGTGAGCGTGCCGGTGTACGCCAGGGCCGCGCCAATGAATACCGGCTTGCGCGTAAAGCGGGGCCGGCCGCGAAGGATCGTCAGGAAGACGGCTGCGACCAGGCTGCGGGAGCCGGATATGGCGAGGGGATGCATGTTGACTGACTTGATCAGGAACCCGCCGGTGCTCCAGAGGACGGCGCAGCCGACGAGAAACCAGAATGCCTTCTTCTTGTTCATGACCATGATGCGTGCTCCTGTCGTTTGTGAATGGCTGATCTCATGTTGTCAGGCCGCCCGGGGCTGCCGGATCTGCAGGGGCAGTGGATTCAGCTGACGCTGTCTCCGCAGCGGTCTCCATCTTTGCAGCAGCCGCTGCCTCCGACGAGGCAGGCGCCTTGGCGGAGGGCGCATCTGCGACGGAAGGCCCTGCCTCCGGCCGGCCGCCAGATGGTGGCACAAAGGCCGCCAGCAGGTCCTTGCGGCCGGCTTCCGACTCGACGCGCCGCTCGCCCCGTGTGCCGCGATTGCGGTCGCGCCGACGCAGGGCCCGGAAGAATCCGCGCAGCAGGTCGGCCGATTCGTCACCCAGCGGGCCGGGTTCGCAGACCAGGGTGTGCATGAGGGGGAAATCCTGTGCCGACACAACGGAACCGCAGGCGCCGGCCTTGGGATCGGCCGCCGCATAGACGACCCGGCGGACGCGGGCATTGATCAGGGCGCCGGCACACATCAGGCAGGGCTCAAGGGTGACGTACAGGTCGCAGTCAGCCAGGCGCCAGGAGCGCAGGCGGCGGCTGGCCTGGCGCAGGGCCATCATCTCGGCGTGCTCGGTGGCGTCGGTGCGCGCTTCGCGGCGGTTATAGCCGCGGCCGATCACCCGACCGTCGCGGACGACAACGGCACCGACCGGCGTCTCACCGGCGGCTGCAGCCTTGCGGGCCTGGGCAAGCGCCAGCCGCATCCAGCGGTCATCGGACGGGTGCATCGCGTCAGTCACCGTCGGAAGCCAGCGGGAGCGTCAGTTCAATGGCACCGGCCGGACGGATGCGCAGGTGCTCGGCGCTGCCGGCGCCAAACAGGCTGTCCATTTCCCGGCAGAAGGCGTCGGTCTGTGCCTGAGGCACGAAAGCCTGGAACGTTCCGCCGAAGCCGCCGCCATGCACCCGGCAGGCGCCGGCAGCACCGAGCAGGCGCGCGGCTCGCGCCAGACCGATGCTGAGCGGCTGTTCCGCCGGCAGGGAAGGAACGTACAGGTTCTGCAGCCGGGTCCAGGAACTGATGCCCGATTCGCGGATCAGACGCAAAAACGCCGCCATGTCCGGGCGGCCCGGGGCGGACAGCGCAGCGGTCATCTCGGCCACGCGGCGGTTCTCGGCAAAGAAGTGCTCCGCCCGCAGCAGCGCCCGGTCGCCGGTCTGCCGGCGAACCCGGGTCCAGTCGGCCTCGAAGGCGGCCTCATCGACGTCGCGCAGCACCCGGCAGCCGAAGCAGGCGGCAACGGCGCGCATCTCGTTCGGAATGGCGGCATATTCGGCAACCAGGTCGGCATGGCTGCCGCCAGTATGCACGATGACCAGGTCAAGCCCGGCCTGGCCCAGGTCAAGGGCGATCGGTTCCAGACGCGGATTGGCCGGAACGGCGAAGTCAATCGCCACCAGGCCGCCGGCGGCGCTGGCGCACTGGTCCATGAGGCCGCTGGGCTTGCCGAAGTAGACATTCTCGGCCCACTGGCCGATACGGGCCCGCTCGAGCGGCGGCAGGCTGCCGGGCGCCGAATGAGCCTCGAGAACGGTGGCAATCAGCACCTCGAAGGCGGCCGAGGAGCTGAGTCCGGAGCCCCGGGGCACGCTGCTGCCGGTGTAGATGTCGAGACCCGCCAGCGGCAGGCCGCGCCTGCGGAAGCCGGCGGCAATGCCGCGGATCAGGGCGGCCGACTGTCCGGCCTCTTCGGGGCGCGGTTCCAGGCTGTCGAGTGCGACACAGTCGCCTGAGGCAAAGCCGGCCGAACGCAGGCGGATCTCGTTCCGGCCATTGGGGGCGGCTGCCGCCAGGATGTCGCGGTTGATGGCGGCGCAAAGCACGCGGCCATTCTGGTGATCGGTGTGGTTGCCGCAGATCTCGGTGCGGCCGGGGGCGCTGAACAGGCGTACAGCCGGGTGGCCGGGGAATTCGCCGGCAAAGGCGTCAAGCAGGCCGAGGCAGCGGCGGTGCAGCGAAGCGGCGTCGCCGGCCAGGTCCAGGGCGCTCATCGGTCTGCGGCGGCTGCCATCTGGCTGCGCACCATGGCGGCCAGCTGGTCCAGCCGCGTCTGCAGGGGCTCCTCGCTGACGCCGACTACCTGGAGGCCGCAGCGGTTCAGCGGCATCAGCATCTTCTCGGCCGGGCTTTCGGCGATGGCCAGCGCCATGGCTGGGCTCAGCTCGCCCAGCATCGACCCGGCGGCCAGGATGCCGATCGGGCCGATGATCAGGTCGGCCCTTCGGCAGCTGTAGATGACGGCACTCTCGCCGGAGGCACTCGCGTCGGCACCGGCCTTCAGCATGGACTGGGCCGCGAAGGCGTTGGTGCCGATGGCGATGATGTCCACGGCATCGCCGGCGTCGCGGCGCAGCCGTTCAACAATGGCACGGCCCATGCCGCCGCCCTGGCCGTCCAGAACCAGAATCCGATACTTGCCCATTGCGATCCTCCCGCGTGCGCGCCTGCAGCCGGTTTGGCCAGACACCCGCATTCTTGCATTCAACAGCCTTTAAGCCTTATAATACCATGGATATCAAAAGCGATACCAGATGCCCGCGCGGCTGCGTACCCGGTCTGCCGGCGGATCATGTCGTCTGCCAGAGAAGAAGGATGGTTCACCATGGCCATAAAAGAAGGAAGATGCCCGAACTGCGGCTCCCTGCTCCACCTCGACACGGGAATGGAGAAGGGCCATTGCCTTTTCTGTGACGCCGTCTTCGAGAACCGGTGCGCATTCGAGATCGCGCAGAATCCGAAGGACGTCACGTTCCCCAACGAAGTCCAGCCGAAGTACGAGGGTCCGTCCCTGGAGCCGCGCGGCGCGGCTGGCAGCTCCGGATACCCGGCGGCTGTCCAGCAGCCGAAGAAGAAGGCTGCACCGAAGCCGGCGGAGCCGGCCCAGGAGACCTACATCAGCAAGCTGGCCGTCCAGCCGGACATCAAGCTGCCGTTCAAGGTCCACATGATGATCGCCATTGCCCTGATCGCCGTGGTGGCCATCTTTGCCGCCATCGCTGTCCCCATGGCCCTGCGCCGCGACCGCGAGCGCAGCGCCATCCTCACCGCCCTGCCGTCGGTCTCGCCGATCACGATCAAGGCCGACCAGTCGGCCGCACTGCGCGGCCAGGACAACCGCTACCTCATGGTGGCGGTCGGCGAATCCGTCACACCCCAGCAGGCGACCGCCCTGTTCAAGGCCTTCTGCGAGAAGCGGGCCGAGACGGCCGGCATTGACCGCAGCCAGTTCAGCCAGGTCTACGGACACGCGACCTTGCGCCTGGCGCACAAGGATGGCGGGTACCTGATTGACCAGCCGTCGCAGGCTGACCTCGAGAGCGGCGCCGCCGTCAAGACCATCGCCTGAAACCAGCCCGATCGATACGGCCGGCCGGAGATGAACCTCCTGGCCGGCCGTCTCTTTTTGCCTTGCCGCCGGCTGGACAGGCCGGTATCCCGGCTGCTGCCGCGGGGAGAATGACACCGATGCCGGAACTATCGCTGCAAGCCAGGCTTGCCAAGCACCTGCTGCGCCTGATCACCCACCGGGGCGCCAGCCAGCCCATCGAGCTGCGGCGCGCCTGGCCTGACCTGGCCGGCCGGCTGCGCCAGAAGCGTCACCCGGAACTGATGATTGTCCCGGCCACCATCGGCGGTGTCGAGTGCGAATGGGTCTACCGGCGGGCTGGCGGAGATACAGCCGATGCAGCCGAACCGGCCGAACCCGCCAAAGCAGCCGAAATGGATGATCCTGCCGGACCAGCCGATGCAGCCGCGCCGCTGCCTTCGCCGGAGGACATCGCCAGCCGGTCCGTGATCATCTATTTCCATGGCGGCGGCTATGTCACCGGCTCGCTGCTCAGCGCGCGGGTCCTGTCCACCAGCCTGGCCTTCGAGATGCCGGTCCGCCTGCTCTCGGTCAACTACCGGCTGGCGCCGGAGCATCCGTTCCCGGCTGCCCTGCTTGACGCGCTGTCTGTCTATGATGCGCTGCTCGCGGAAGGCTGGGATCATAGCCGCATCGGCCTGATCGGCGACTCGGCCGGCGGTGGGCTTGCCCTGGCGGCGGCCATGGCCATCCGCGACCGCGGCCAGCCGCTGCCGGCCTGCCTGGCGCTGATTTCACCATGGACCGACCTGACCGGACGCAGCCCCTCGTTCCGCGAGAAGGCGGCGGACGACGTCATGCTGGTTCCCGAGGAGATCATCGAGTATGCCCAGTTCTATGCCGGCGCGAACCGGCCCGACAATCCCTACATGTCGCCGGTCTACGGGCGCTTTGACGGGCTGCCGCCAATGCTCGTCCATGTCGGCAGCGACGAGATGCTGCTCGATGACGCCCGGCGGGCCGTTGCGGCTGCCCAGGCTGCGGGCGTCGATGCCGAGCTGAGGATCTGGCCCGGGCTCTTCCATGTCTTCTCCCTGGCCGCCGACCTGCTGCCCGAGGCGCAGGCATCCATGGCCGAGATCAAGGATTTCCTCTGCGCCCGCCTGGTTGACCGGCCGGCGCCTTCCGCCTGACGTTTCCGGATCCTGACCACACGCCGGATGGCGATTGTTCACAAATCCTCTACAGATGCGAATTATTGTGGACAAAGTATCCTGATAGGATGGAGACAAGCAAGACAGGATCTGCTTGAACCTCCTTCTTTCATACTTTCTCCTCCAAATGATGAGAACAGCCTCCCGGAGTGGTGCCCGGGAGGCTGTTCTCGCGTCTGGCACCGAGCGCCTGAAAGCAAGAAAATACCAAATCGCAAGATATTACAAAAGATGATGAATGGCGCCATTGTCAGTGCCGACCGGCGAGCGATAGACTGATGCCAGTCAGAACCACCGCCATGAAGCCGATCAATGGAAGGAAATTCGAGATGAAGAACCTGAAAGCCATCCGCCTGCTGATCCTTGTGCTGGGCATCGCCCTGGCCGTCTCTGCCTGTGGCGCGGCCGCCACATCCGCCACCACGGCCGCTGCGACCACCGCCGCAGCGACATCCGCCGCCACCAGCGCGACGACGGCGGCTGCTGCGACCACTGCCGCCACCGCCGCCGCCACGACCGCCAGCGCCTTCCCCGTGACCGTCAAGGACGGCACCGGCGCCGATGTCGTCATCAAGGCTGCCCCGAAATCGATTGTCATCACCAACGTCTGGGCAGCCGAGATGCTCTTCGACCTGGTCGACACGGCCCGCATCAAGGGACTCTCGATGTGGAGCGACAAGGCGGCCATGACCGTCACCGCCGACAAGGCAAAGACCGTCAAGGCGCGCGTCTCCACCCAGAAGCCGGAGGAGATCGTCTCCCTGGCGCCGGACCTGGTCATCATCGACTCCTTCTCCGATCCCGACGGCGCCCTGGCCAAGACGCTCCGCGGCGCCGGTGCCGCCGTCCTCAGCATGCAGTCTCCGACGGACTTCACCATGGTCGCAGCCGCCATCCGCACCCTGGCCAAGGCTGTCGGCGCCCCGGAGAAGGGCGAGGCCCTGGTTGCCGACATGGAGAAGACCCTGAATGCGGTCAAGGCCAAGGTCGGCAGCGTCGCCGCGGCAGACCGGGTCAAGACGCTCTATTTCGAGGCCTACTATGACCAGAGCGGCAAGAACGCCGGCATGCTGGCCGCCTATGGCAAGGGCTCGACCTTCGATGCCATCGCCACGGCCGCCGGGCTGGTCAATGTCTGCAACGCCCCCAACTATTCCGCCATCAGCAAGGAGAAGGTCATCGGCGAATGGAAGCCGGACCTGCTCGTCGTGCCGGGCATCGTCTACGATGCCAAGTACGAACCCCAGCTGGATACGGCCAAGACCCTGGTCAATGCCGTGCTCAGTGATCCGCTGCTCAAGTCCCTTCCGGCTGTGCAGAACAAGCAGGTCATTGCCCTGACCGAAGCCTATCGCGGCTCGACCTCGCAGTACATGGCCAAGGCCGTCGAAGAGCTGGCCAAAGCCGCCTACCCCAAGCTGTTCGCCTGACCGCAGCGCCTTGCGGCGGCACCGGCCAGCCTGCCGGCTCCGCCGGCGCCGATCCCTGGCGGCTCCGGCAGTGGGCCGACCCCCTGCCGGCCTTGCCGGCGCCGGTTGCCCGGACCGCATCCCTGACGTATCATGAAGCAGACAGCCGCCGGATCCGCCGGAACGGCTGCCCGGTTCCAGCC
>CAYOHO010000006.1:0-18639 GCA_964403755.1 uncultured Oscillospiraceae bacterium | reverse complement strand
CATGGCGCCGATGCCGAGGAAGATCAGCGACGGGTAGATGCCAAGCTTGACCCCCTGATAGAGATAGTAGAGCAGCCCGCCGGGCTCCTTGCCGATCGGCCCCTCCATCAGGAACGTCAGGGGCAGGTTGGCCAGCAGCATGCCGAAGGCGATCGGCAGCAGCAGGAGCGGCTCGAACTTGCGGACGACCGCCAGATAGATCAGCACGCAGGCGACCGCCAGCATCAGGGCCTGCTGGGCCGTGATGGCAGCGAAGCCAGAGGTTGTCCAGAGCTTTTCGAGTGTCTGTACCAGCATCCGAATACCTCCGCCTATCCAACTGCCACAAGCGGATCGCCCGTCGTGACGGTCGCGCCCTTGGCGACGAACACCTTCGTGATCATGCCGCCCCGGGTGGCAACAATCTCGTTTTCCATCTTCATGGCTTCCATGATGAGGACGATGTCGCCGGACTTGACGACGTCGCCTTCCTTTTTCAGGATGTTGAGGATGACGCCGGGCATCGGTGCCGGCAGTGCATCACCGATGATCGGCTGGCCCGGGGCGGCAGGCGCGGCGGGCGCCGGAACGGTTGGTGGGGCAGCGGCAGGGGCGGACGCGGCGGCAGCAGCCGATACTGCGGCGGGCGCGGCGGCAGCCTGGGTCACGGCGAGCACCTTGGCCTCACCCTGCTCGACTTCAACTTCATAGTTCTTGTCATTGATGGTGACGATATATTTCATCTTCCTGACTTCCTTTCCGCTGTATCTGACTCATCTCTGCTCTGTGCGCAGCCGGCCTGCAATTCCATCTTGTATGCGGGCGTGCCCGCATCAGGTCTCCACCAGGCTGATGGACTTGAAATAGAGCTCCTCGGGCGGGAGGCCGGACTCGTCGCAGACGATCGCCATGATCAGAGCGGCCGTCTTCTCGTCAACGCCGGTGAGGCGCAGCTCCGTGGGCAGAGCCGGAACGACCCGGGCAGATGCCGTTGGCCCTTCCGGCCGCCTCGCCGGGGCTTCCGCAACAGGTGGAGCCGAGACGGATGCCGGTGCCAGGCCTGCAGCCGGGACGGCAGCCTCATGTTTCCGCTGAATCGATTTGGCTGTCTTCATGGCGAAGGAGATGAGGTTGATCATGGCGATCAGCAGGATCAGCGCGAAAAAAACGACGGACATTCCGAAAACGCTGACAAACAGACTGTTCAGGAAATCACTCATGCCGTTTACCTTCTTCCATCAGCGTTCCCTACAGCTTGCGGATACTGTAGGTGACGCGGTTGCTGCGCTTCTCGGCCCTGGCGGCAAAGAACTTCTCGGCGATCTGGGGGAAGAGCAGGTAGCTCAGCACATCCTCGTCGCTTTCCGCGATTCCCTGCAGCTTTTCCCTGGCCTTGTCGAATTCGGGGCTCAGCGTGTCAGCATAGCGGGTCGTGATTGGCTTCTCGTCACCCAAGACCCTGCGAATCAGTCCGGGATCGACCGGTCCGGGCGCCTGGCCGTATTCGCCACGCAGGTAGGCCTTGACTTCCTTGGAGACATTCTTGTAGCGCTCGCCGCTGAGCACGTTCGCCGAGGCCTGCACACCGACAATCTGGCTCATCGGCGTGACCAGCGGCGGATAGCCCAGGTCAGCGCGGACGCGCGGTGTCTCAAGCAGCACGTCGCCGAGCTTGTCGATCGCATTCTGCTGCTTGAGCTGGGCGATCAGGTTCGAGAGCATGCCGCCGGGAATCTGGTAGACCAGGGCATCTGTCTCGGTGCTCAGGACGTATGGATCCAGCAGGCCGGAACTGACGTACTTGTCACGGACCGGCTTGAAGAAGTCGTTGATCTCCTTGAGCACCTTCTCGTCCAGCCCGGTGTCGAAGCCCATCTCCTTGAGGGCATAGCTGAGCGACTCGGTCGCCGGCTGCGAGGTGCCGCCGGAGAACGAGGAAATGGCGGTGTCGATACCGTTGCAGCCAGCCTCGGCAGCCTTGAGCAGGGTCATCGGGCCAAGGCCGGTCGTCGAATGGGTGTGGACATAGATCGGCAGCGAGACGCTCTCCTTGAGGGCCGTGATGAGGTCGAAGGCCTCCTTCGGGCTCATGATGCCGGCCATGTCCTTGATGCACAGCGAATGGACGCCCATGCTCTCGAGATCCTTGCCAGTCTTGACATATTTCTCGAGCGTGTGGATCGGGCTGATCGTGTAGACGATCGTGCCCTGGGCATGGCCGCCGCTCTTGATGGTCTGGTCGATGGCGACCTCCAGGTTGCGCAGGTCGTTCAGGGCGTCGAAGATGCGCAGGATATCGATGCCGTTCTCGATCGACTTGGCCACGAACCTGCGGACCACATCGTCGGAATAGTGGCGGTAGCCAAGGATGTTCTGGCCGCGCAGCAGCATCTGCAGCTTCGAGCCGGGCATGTTCCGGCGGATCGTGCGCAGCCGCTCCCATGGGTCCTCGTCGAGGTAGCGCAGGCAGGAGTCGAACGTGGCCCCTCCCCAGCACTCCACCGAATGGTAGCCAGCCCTGTCGATCGTCTGAAGGATATTTTCGAAATCCTCCCGTGGCATTCTTGTTGCGACAAGTGACTGGTTGGCATCACGCAAAACGGTTTCGGTTACATGAAGCTTCACTGAAATGTCCTCCTGTCTCTGGATTGAAGTGATGCTTGGACCGGGGGCGGGGTCTGGGATATTCCTGTTGGACTGCTCCTACTGACGGTGCAGGAGCCAGATGATGACGGCGACCGGGCTGATGCCGAGCACGCCGAAGAGAATCAGGAACGGTCCGGCGATGGCGAGATACTGCCAGGCACTTTCAGTGAGGAAGCCCAGGCTGAACAGCGCGGCGCCGGCCAGGACATGGAGAATTCGCTGCAGGATGCCCATATGCGGCATGCCCTGGCTTTGGGTCTTCTGGATCATGGTCTGCCTCCCTGGTCCGGCGGGCTTCAGTCTGCCTGGAATCGGCCGCCGCCGGGCGCGACAGGAGCCACCCGTGGTCCTCCTGACTTGTCCGCCGATAAAAAAAGGGCAGGGAACTACTACTGTAGCTCTCCACCCTAAAGCCAAAACTTGAAAGCAGTTGCCTGCCCAACCGGAAGATTTATATTCAATTTTTGTTCACATTAACAGTAACTGGCTGAAAAGTAAATGTCAACAGCGACATTATGCCATCTGCCGAAATTTTCAGGCATGGGCGTCAGTAGGTGCGCTCCTTGGTGTGGGTGGTGTTGAGGATGGTCTGTGACGACATGCCGCCGGCGGCGAAGGTCGAGTCGAACATGACCCAGGCGCTGCCGTCAACCTGGGCGTAATTGAAGCTGGCGATGACGACCCAGCCGGTGCCGGCGATGTAGACTTCATTCCAGGCATGGTAGCCCTGCGGCACCTGCCCCATGATCAGGCGGGTCGGGATGCCCTGCGAGCGCAGCATCGCGGCCATCAGCGCGGCGTAGTCATAGCAGATGCCCTTGCGGGTCGACATCGTCGTGTCCGGATTGGGAATATAGGTCTTGGTGGCGCCGGAGGTGATGCTGGCGGCGAGCACCCGGTCATAGGAGATGTTCTGGACAACCCAGAGGTAGATGGCCTCGATGCGGGCGACCTGGGTGGCCTTGCCCGAAACCAGTGACGCGGCTCGCGATGTGCTGGGCGAGCTGGACGAGAAGCTCACGATGATCGACGAGGCCAGGTAGGGGCTCAGGCTGGAGGCCAGCGCGACGTTGAAGGTGTGGGCCATGCGCGGCGTATAGCTGGTGCCGCTGACCTGCTCATAGACGGTCAGGGTGTAGGAGCCGGTGCCAAGCTGCAGCGGCACGCCTTCCCAGGAGCCGCGCTGCAGCAGGTCGTACTGATAGGTGCCGGACGGGCCGCGGATGATCCCCTTCCAGCGCTTGTCGTCTGGCGGCGTGTTGACCTTCACGAGGACGACGCCCTGCGGACAGCTGCCGACATCGATGCTGACCGCACCGTCGGGGGCCGTGACGATGTTCGCCCCCGTGCCGTATTCGTTGCGGAAGAAGCAGCCGTAGTTCTTGACCGGGAAGCTGCCGGAGGCAGGAGCCGCCGTGGTGGTCGTGGTGGGTGCCGCGGTCGTGGTCCGCGTCGTGGTCTGCGCCGCCGTGGTCGTGGCCGGGCGGACGGTCGTGGTGCCCGGGGCCGTGGTCGCCCAGGGCGCCGTCGTGCCGGGCTTCGCCGTGGTGCCGGGCGAATCGGTGGAACCGGTCGTTCCAGTGCCAGTGCCACTGGTGTCAGCCGGCTGGCTGTCGGACGGCGTCTCGCTGCCGGAGGCCGAGCCGCTCGAGCTCGTGTCGGAGGGAAGGCCGGACTCCGTGGCGGAAGGCTCCAGGCTCGCGCTGCCTGAGGTCTGGGCATTGTCCGTCCCGGAACCGGATGGGCTGCTGGTGCCGGCTTCGGATGAATCGGATGTCTGGACCGCTGTCGTCTCCGTGTCCGTAGCGGATGGCCGGGCCGGGCGGAGGACGCAGGCGCTCGAAAGCAGGGTCATGGACAGGATGGTCATGACCAGCACCAGCGCCAGGCCGGCGCGCTTGCGGGAGCGGTTTCCGTTCAGCAAGGACAAGTTGGCCTCCTCAGAGGCGTCCCGGGCCTGATGGCGCGGCAGCCGGCTGTGCGGCTGCCGGAAGGGGACGCCTGCGGCTGGCTGGCAGGGCCAGTTGCCGCAGGTCTTTCGGAATATCTTATTATAGGCACGCGTCCGCCAAATGTACAAGAACAGGATGCCCGCCGCTGGGCCCACGCCAGAAGCCTGTTCCGTGTATCTCCGGCAACCCGGATGGCGGTTTCTGCCGGCAGGATGGTATTCATCGGCTGATATCGCTATAATGAATCCTGTAATGACGGACTGCCGGCTTCAGGCCGGTTCGATTCAGGCAGGAGAGACGATGGGCACCACAAGTCGACTCTTTGTTCCGCGTGAGGAGCTTGCCGCATTCTGCGAACAGGTCGCCCTCATCCAGAAGTCCGGTATTCCGCTGGCGGAGGGCATCGAGATGATGCTTGAAGGCGCCCGTGGCCGCCGCATCGAGCCTCAGATGAAGGGCCTCGCCGCCGGCATGGCGAAGCACCAGCCTCTTTCCGAAGCCATGTCCGGAACCGGCGGCTTCCCGGCCTATCTTGTGCAGATGGCCCGCATCGGCGAACGCTCGGGCAACCTGGACGAGATCATGGCGAGCCTTTCCGACTACTATGCCAAGGATGCGGCCCTGCGGCGCAAGCTGCGCAGCGCGCTCGTCTATCCGGCCGTCCTGACCGCCATGATGCTGGCCGTGATCATCCTGATCATCGTCCGCGTCCTGCCGGTCTTCCAGCAGATCCTCCAGTCCTTCGGCGGACGGATGCCCGGCTTCTCCCGCGGCCTGATGTCCTTCGGCGTCCTGCTGCGCCAGCAATGGCCGGCGGTGCTGCTGATCGTCGCCGCAGCGGTCATCGCCTGGATCCTGTTCTGGCGCAGCCGCCCCGGCCGCAGCCTGCGCGACCGGATCGTGCTGGGCGGGCCCGTCTTTGGCCCGCTCTACCAGCGCATCTACGCCGCCCGCTTCGCCCAGGCGATGGCCAGCCTGCTGCACAGCGGCGTCGACATGGATACCGCCCTCGGCATGACCGGCGAGGTCATGGAGAACAGCATTGTCTCTGAACGGATCGCCCGGCTGCGCACGCAGCTGGCCGCCGATACCGACTTCTTCACCGCCCTCGGCGAGGCCGGCATCTTCCCGCGCCTCTTCGTGCGCCTGCTGGCGCTCGGCAACCGCACGGGCGACCTGGACAGTGTCATGGGCAAGGTTGCCGGAAACTACGAGTCCGAAGTCGATGCCCAGCTCACCCGCTTTTCCGGCATCGTCGAGCCGCTTCTGGTCGTCATCCTGTCGCTGATTGTCGGCGCCATCCTGCTCTCGGTCATGCTGCCGCTGGTCGAGATCATCAGCGCCGTCGGCTGAGGCGCACCGTGAAACGCATCGCCCCCCTGCAGATAGCACTGGCTATCCTGGCCGCAACCGTGCTGATGGTTGTCCTGCTGACCGGGACAGCCCTCGCCGGCCTGCCCGGCCGCCGGAACGCCGAGCAGCTGCAGGTCGCCGCCCGGGCGATCGACCGGGCTGCCCGCCAGTGCTATGCGCTCGAGGGCGCCTATCCGCCGGACCTGAAGTACCTGGAGGACCATTACGGCCTCGTTCTCGACGAAGAGCATTACCACTACTACTATGAGGTGGTCGGCGCCAACATCCGGCCGATCATCGAGGTGCAGGCCAAATGAGGCAGATGAAGCGGCGCGGCGGCTATACCCTGATCGAGCTGGTGCTGGTCCTCCTGCTGCTGACCTTTGTGGCGGTAGCCGTGTTCCTGCTGACCGACATCGGCAGCGCCGCCTATACGCGCCTCTCGGCCAGCCGCGACCAGGCTGCCGACCTGCGCATCGGCCTCTCCTACATGGACGTGCGGCTGAAGAAGATTGACGGCAGCGGCAGCATCAGCATCCGCCCGGCGCCATTCGGCGGCGGCCAGGCCCTGGTTCTGGCCCAGCGGATCGACGGAACCGACTATGAGACCCAGCTCTATGTCGACCGCGGCATGCTGCGCGAGCTTTTCGTCAAGAAGGGTCTCGTCGTCACGGCCGACATGGCATCCGAAATCGCCCGGGCCGACAGCCTGGATATCCGCTTCATCAATGACCGCCTGCTGGCCCTGACCCTGACCCGCGGCAAGGACGCAACGGCCGCCAGCACCCCGGCGACTGGTTCTGCCGCGACGGGCTCTGCCGCGACCGGTTCTGCCGCGACTGGCTCTGCCGCGACCGGTTCTGCCAGCACAGGTTCTGCCGGAACCGGCAGCCTGGAGCGGGCAACCCAGTGGGTCTACCTGCGGGCTGCCCGGGAGGTGAAGCCATGACCGCCCGGAACCGCCCCTTTGGCCGCGTCCAGCCTGTTACGATCCGGCGCCGGCGCGGCTTCACGCTGGCGGAGATGATCGCCGCCCTCGCGCTGCTGGCCTTCTTCAGCGTCATCGTCGTCCAGCTTTTTGCCGCCGCCCATACGCTGGCCCAGCGCACCGACCGCCTGGACGGCGCCGTGCTCTGCGCCCGCAACCTGGCGGAGTCCTGGCAGGCCGGCATCGACCGCACCAAGGCTGTCCAGTCCGGCACAGCCGCCGGTACCGGCGCCAGTGCTGCCGGCATTCCGGTCAGCCCGCTGAAGGGCATCCGCTTCGACAATCCGCCGGGACAGCCCGTCTACCAGACGTTTGACAGCCAGCTGCAGCCGGCTGACCGGAACAGCAGCCAGGCCGCGTATGTAGCCGAGCTCCAGATGGGCGAGGACCAGGACGGCGGCAAGGAGGACCTGCGGATCATCATCCGTGATCCGGACGGCAAGCAGCTGTTCGACCTGACCGTATCCCGCCTGGCCGGCGGGGAGGTGGCGCCATGAAGCGGATGCGCAGCCGCCGCGGCTCGGCCTCCGCCCTGATCGTGCTGATGCTGGTCCTGCTGGTTTTCTTCGGCGTGCTCTCAGTGGTCACGGCCGCGGCCGACAACCGGCTTGCCGGCCGCCGGGCCACCTGGGTCCGTGCCTACTACGAGGCCGACAGCGCCGCCGTGCGGCTGGTCGGGAGCCTCCGGTCGCAGATGGCTCTGCCGGCCAGCACAAAGCTGAAGACCGACCGGATGGCCATGCTTCAGTTCCTGCAGGGCGAAATCGCCCGCCAGCCGGGTGTCGAGATGCTCGAAGCCGACTTTGAGGCCGGCGAGGATTTCCGGTTCCGCGTCCAGGCAGGTGAGCAGGCGATCGAAGTCGGCCTGGCACTGGCTGATCCGACTGCGGCCAATGAGGGCTTCCAGCTCACCATCACGCGCTGGACGGCCTGGCAGAAGCCCTTCGACTATGACGGCGCCCCCGGCGGCGTCTGGAAAGGTGATCTCTGATGAACGACAGCGAAACTGCCCCCGCCACCGGATCGGGCCCGGCCTCGGCCTCGGCCCTGGCCCTGGACCAGAAGCGGCGCGACTATATCATGGCGATCTTCAGCGAGGCTGCCCGGATCAACGCCTCCGACATCCTGGTGACCGTCGGCGTGCCCCCGATGCTGCGGGTCAACGGCGAGCTGCGCCCGGCCGACGGCATGGCGCGCCTGTCGCCGGCCGACACCGAGTCGATTGCCCAGGAGCTGCTGCAGAACGCACGCCAGCGCAGCAACGACACCCGCGGCGAGCATGACTTCTCCCTCTCGCTGCCGCAGGTCGGCCGCGTCCGTGTCAACATCTTCACCCAGCGCGGCTCGACCGCCGTGTCGATCCGCCGGATCTACGCCGCCCTGCCTGACCCGAAGGCGCTCTCGATCCCGGACACGGTCATGCAGCTCTCGCGCCTGCACAAGGGCCTCGTGCTGGTGACCGGCCCGGCCGGCTGCGGCAAGACGACCACACTGGCTGCCATCATCGACCGGATCAACACCGAACGCGCCTGCCATATCCTGACGCTGGAGGACCCGATCGAGTACCTGCACCAGCACCGCCGCAGCATCGTCAACCAGCGTGAGATCGGCACCGACAGCGATTCCTATGCGGCAGCCCTGCGCGGGGCGCTGCGCCAGACCCCCGATGTCATCCTGATCGGCGAGATGCGTGACCTCGAGACGATCTCGATCGCCCTGACCGCGGCCGAGACCGGCCACCTGGTGCTGTCCACCCTGCACACGATCGGCTCGGCGAAGACGATCGACCGCATCATCGATGTATTCCCGCCTTCGCAGCAGCAGCAGGTCCGCATCCAGCTCTCGACCGTGCTTCAGGCCGTCATCTCGCAGCAGCTGGTCCCGGACCAGTCCGGCGGCCTGGCGGCTGCATTCGAGATCATGCTCATGAACAGCGCCATCCGCAACATGATCCGCGAAGGCAAGACGCCGCAGATCGACGGCGTCATCCAGATGGGCACCGCCGGCGGCATGTCGACCATGGACCTCAGCCTGCTTCGCCTCTGCCAGCAGAACCGGATCAGCCGCCAGGAGGCGCTGCATTTTGCCGTCAATCCCGAAGTCATGGCCCGCAGCCTCGAGTCCGGGGCCAGGGGCGGCGCCCGCTAGCCGCTGCTGCAGCGCCTGCCGCTGCAAGTTTGGCGTTCGCCGCCACAGGCCCGGCTCCCGCCAGACACCGCGGCAGCGCCTGCCGGACCGCCGCCAGCCTCGCAGATCCGGCATAAATCCACTGCGAAAGTGAATGTTTCAGTCGTTGACGCAGATCGCCAAACTCGTCACAATGAGCTAAAACCAGAATCGGGGGCATCTATCGCCGCGCCTGGCCCTGAGCCCGGACCGATTCAGGGGAAGGTGACATGCTTTCTGCCACGATACCGTCTGAATGCCCGCAGCAGGCGCCGCCGGAACGAGCGGACGGCCTCCGTGCGGGCATTGTCGGCCTTGGCCTCATTGGCGGCTCGATCGCCCGGGCGCTCCGGCAGTCCGGCACCGCCGCCATCACCGCCTGCGACCGCAATGCCGCCTCGCTGCGCCAGGCCGAAGCCGACGGAACGGCCGACCGCACGGCGCTGCTGCCGGATGCGCCGGCCGAAAGCCTTGATTTCTCCATCCTTCAGGATGCCGACATCGTCTTCATCTGCACGCCGGCTGAAACCGTGCCTGCCTTCGCCAGCCGGATCGCCCGCTTCTGCCCCGGCCTCCTGACGGATGTCGCCAGCACCAAGGCGGCTGTCTGCGCCGCGGTGCAGGTGCCGCGATTTATCGGCGGCCACCCCATGGCGGGCTCGGAGCGATTTGGCTACGGCGCCTCGTCGGCCGGCCTGTTCGAGAATGCCGTCTATGTGCTTTGCCCGCCGCCGGAACCGAACGCCCGGGCCGAGGCCGACCTGGCGCTGCTGGAGCGCCTGGTCCGCCGGATCGGCGCGCTGCCGCTCCGGCTGGCCGCCGCGGAGCACGACCGGGCGGTGGCCGCCATCAGCCACCTGCCGCATGTGGCAGCAGCGGCGCTCTGCCTGCTGGCCGGCCGTGCCGGCGACCCCATCCTGGCGCAGCTGGCAGCCGGCGGCTTCCGCGACATCACCCGCATTGCCTCTTCGGATGCCGACCTCTGGACCTCGATCTGCCGCTCCGCCAAGCCGGCCCTGCTACCGCTGCTTGACCGCTACCACAGCCTGGTCGGCGAGTTCGCCGCCGCCCTGGAGGCCGATGATGCGCCGGCCCTGCGGCGCCTGTTCGCCGAGGCCGCCGCCTACCGGGACAGCCTGCCGGTTGACGGCCGCGGCGCCCTCGAGGCCCTGAGCTCGCTGACTGTCCGCATTCCCGACCATCCGGGCGTGCTCGGCCGGGTGACAACCCTGCTCGGCGAACGCGGCCTCAACATCAAGAACATCCGCATCCGCGATGTCCGCACCTATGAAGGCGGCGTGCTCCAGATCCTGCTGCCGGACAGCCGTCAGGCGCAGGCTGCCACAGTCTGCCTGAAGGAGGCCGGCTATGATGTCGACTGATGCCGGCCGTCCGTTCCGCCATGGGCTGATCGGCCATCCGCTCGCCCACAGCCTGTCCCCGCTGATCCATGAGTCGCTGCTCGCCTCGGCCGGCCTGCGGGGCAGCTACGCCCTGTACGACATTGCGCCGGAGGAGCTGGGCCGGCGCCTGCCGTCGCTTATGGACGAACTCGACGGCTTCAACGTGACGATTCCGCACAAGGAGGCGATCCTGCCGTTTCTCGACAGCCTCGACGCCTCCGCCGCCGAATTCGGCGCCGCCAATACCGTGTTCCGGCGCCGCGGCCACAACACCGACCGGATCGGCTTCCGCTGCGAGCAGCTGCCGCTGTCCGGCCGGCGCGTGCTCGTCGTGGGCGCCGGCGGCGTCTCGCGCATGCTGGTCTTCGAAGCCATCCGGGCCGGCGCCCGCGTGACGGTCGCCTCCCGCACGTTCGAGCGCAGCGTCCGGCTGGCCGCCGAACTGGGCGCCATGGCTGTCCCGCTGGAATCGCTGGCCGGGGCCGAACCCTTCGATGCGATCCTCAACGGCTCGCCGGCCGGGATGTGGCCCCACACCGCCGAACTGCCGGTTCCGGAAGCGCTTGCCCGCGCAGCGGAAACCCTCTACGACACGATCTACAACCCGCTGGCCACGCGCCTGCTCCTGACCGGCCGTTCGCTGCCGCCGGAATCCATGCTGGCCGGCGCAGCCAGCCAGCCAGACTGCTCCGGCCAGATAAACCTGCCCATCGCTCCGGCGAGCCAGTCCATCGCTCCGGCGAGCCTGCCCATCGCTCCGGCCGGACTGGCCAGCCGCCGTCCGGCGCCGCTGACCCGCAATGGCCTGGGCATGCTGTTCGAGCAGGCGCTGGCCGCCGAGCGCATCTGGCATCCGGGCGCCATTTTCCCGGAGGCTGACCAGACCCGCATCCGCCGCCTGCTGCCGGGCGCCGTACTCAGCCGCTTCCCGGTCAAGATCGTGCTCAACGGCTTCATGGGCTGCGGCAAGTCGACCATCGGCCAGAGCCTGGCCAGCCGGCTCGGCCTGCCGTTCGTCGACCTCGACGAGGAGATGGTGCGGACGGCCGGCAAGAGCATCCCCGCAATCTTCGCCGATGAGGGCGAACCCTGGTTCCGCAGCTTCGAGCGCCGGACCCTCGAGCAGGTGCTCGCCCGTCCCGGCAGCCTCGTGCTGGCGGTTGGGGGCGGCGCCCTCGTCGAACCAGAGGCCGAGGCGCTGGTGCGCACCCGGCCGGCCCAGGTCGTCTTCCTGCATGTGCCGCTGGCCGAGCTGTCGCGCCGGCTGGCCGACGGCGAAGGGCGCCCGATGCTGGACGGCGACGTGCAGCTGCGGACCCGCCAGCTCTATGAACACCGCCTGCCGCGCTATGTTGCGGCCGCCGATCTTGCGGTCGACGCCACCGCCGAAACAGAAGCCGTCGCTGCCGGCATCGCCCGCAGCCTGGGATTCGACAGCCCCTGACCGGACCGCCCCGCTCCGGGGCCGGCTCGACCCAGACCACCCGCACCGGCAGCCCCCGAAGACCCGGCGCCGGATCCGCACCCTGACGCCCGCATCCGCCGGCCGCCCGCGCACCGGCCACGAAAGAAAGGAAGCAACGCCATGATTCTCGTACTCAAGCAGGGGACCGACCATGAAAAGGTAGACCAGCTCTGCCTGCATCTGCAAAAGACCTATGGTGTCCAGACCAGCCCGATCTTCGGCAGCGGCACCACCATCATCGGCCTGGTCGGCGACACGTCGAACATCGACATGGCCGAGCTCGAGATGGACGACGCCGTCGAACGCGTCCTCAAGGTCCAGGAGCCCTACAAGCGGGCCAATCGCAAGTTCCATCCCGACAATACGATCATCCGCGTCGGCGATGTCGAGATCGGCGGCCAGCGCCTCTGCATCGCGGCCGGCCCCTGCTCGGTCGAATCGGAGGATCAGGTCCGCGGCGTCGCCGAGCTCGTCGCCAGGTCCGGCGCCCTGATGCTGCGCGGCGGCGCCTTCAAGCCGCGCTCGTCCCCCTACGCCTTCCAGGGCCTCAAGGCCGAGGGCCTGCTGTACATGAAGAAGGCGCGCGAGAAGACTGGCCTGCCGGTTGTATCGGAGATGACGAACCCGACCCAGCTCGAGCTGTTCATGGAGTATGTCGATGTCATCCAGGTCGGCGCCCGCAACATGCAGAACTTCGAGCTGCTCAAGGAGCTTGGCCGCGTGCGCAAGCCGATCCTGCTCAAGCGCGGCTTCTCCAACACCATCGAGGAGTGGCTGATGTCCGCCGAGTACATCATGAGCGGCGGCAACACCGATGTCATCCTCTGCGAGCGCGGCATCCGGACCTTCGAGACCAGCACGCGCAACACGCTCGACATCTCGGCCATCCCGGTGCTGAAGAGCCGTACCCATCTGCCGGTCTTCGTCGACCCCAGCCATGCCGCCGGCCATGCCGCCTATGTCCCGGCGCTGGCGAAGGCCGCGATCGCCGCCGGCGCCGACGGCCTGATCATCGAGGTCCACAACGACCCGAAGCACGCCCTGTCCGATGGCCAGCAGTCGCTGACGCCGGAGGCTTTCGACCGGCTGGTCGGGGAGCTGAGGCCGATTGCCGAGGCCGTCGGCCGGACGATCTGAAACCGGAACGCGGCATCCCTGCCGCAAGGAGGCCAATCATGCCGGAACTGCTCTCTTCCGAAAAGGTCGGATCATACCCGATCCGCATTGCCAGCAACGTCCTGGCAACCCAGGCGGGCACCGTCGCTGCCGGCTGCTGCCGGGGCCGGCGCGCCGTCGTCGTGACGGATGAAACCGTGGCTGAGCTCTATCTCGACACCCTGTCCCAGTCGCTGGCCACATCCGGCTTCAGCGTGACCGCCGCCGCCATCGCCCCCGGCGAGGGCAGCAAGACCATGGAGACCCTGCTGCGCCTGTATGAGGCCTTCCATGGTGCCGGCCTGTCGCGGGAGGACCTCGTGGTGGCGCTGGGCGGAGGCGTTGTCGGCGACCTGGCCGGCTTTGCCGCCGCCACATACCTGCGCGGCCTGCCGCTGATGCAGGTGCCGACCACCCTGCTGGCCCAGGTCGACTCTTCGATCGGCGGCAAGAACGGCGTCGACCTGCCATATGGCAAGAACCTGGCCGGAACCGTCTACCAGCCGCGCGCCGTCCTCATCGATCCGCTGGTGCTCCGCTCGCTGAACCGCCGCCGCATGGCGGAAGGGCTGGCCGAGGCGATCAAGAGCGGCCTGATCCGCGATGCCGACCTGTTCCGCAAGATCGAGCAGAAGACTTATGACCTCGAGTGGGTGGTCGAGCGCTGCGTGCGCCTGAAGGCGGGCATCGTGGCCCGCGACGAGCAGGACCACGGCGAGCGCATGCTCCTCAACTTCGGCCATACGGTCGGCCATGCCGTCGAGCTGGTCACCGGCTTCAGCACCTACACACATGGCGAAGCCGTTGCCATCGGCATGATGGCGGCCATCGCCCTGGGCGAGCGGATCGGCTGCACGCCGGCCGGCATCCGCGAACGGGTCGCCACGGTCCTGGCAGCCAGCGGCCTGCCTTTGCAGGCGCCCGGCCTGGCAGCCGACGACCTGCTGGCGGCTGTCCGCGCCGACAAGAAGAAGCGCTCCGACCGCATCAACTACGTGCTGCTGCGCGACATCGGCGACGGCTTCGTCCAGCCGATGGCCCTCAGCGAGTTCGACACGCTGTTCCGGGAAGTCTGGCCCCATGTCTGACATCCATGTCAGACCCGGCCTGCTCGCCGGCACCGTGACGCCGCCTCCCTCGAAGAGCGACGCCCACCGCGCCCTGATCTGTGCTGCCCTGGCCGGCGATCCGGCCTGCGTGCACGGCCTGGGTGAGCCGCTTTCCGATGACCTGCAGGCCACGCGGGCCTGCCTGGCGGCGCTGCCGCAGCCGGGCGCCGTGCTCGACTGCCGCGAGTCCGGAACCACCCTGCGCCTGATGCTGCCAGTGGTGGCGGCGCTGGGCCGCCCGAGCCGTCTGGTGGGGCATGGCCGCCTGCCGCAGCGCCCGCTGCGCGAGTACGAGGCAATCCTCGGCGGCCACGGCGTGAACCTGGCCTTCCCGGAAGGCGGCAGCCTGCCGCTCGAGGTCGGCGGCCGCCTGCAGCCCGGCGCCTTTGCCGTGCCCGGCCACATCAGCTCGCAGTACCTGTCCGGCCTGCTGCTGGCCTTGCCGCTCCTAGCCGGCGATTCCCGCGTGCAGGTGACCACACCGCTGGAGTCGGCACCCTATGTCGACATGACCCTGAGGACGATGGCCCGCTTTGGCGTCAGCGTCACGGTGGAACCCGGCGCCCCGGCCGGCCGGTCCGAAGCCGGCGGCAGCCCGGAAGCCGGGCTGCCCTGCTACCATGTGCCGGGTGCCCAGGCCTACCGGCCCGTCCCGTACACGGTCGAGCGCGACTATTCCCAGGCGGCCTTCTGGCTGACGGCCGACTTTGGCCGCGGCAAGCTCGCCGTGACCGGCCTGACCGGCGATTCCTGCCAGGGCGACCGGCAGATCGTCGACCTGCTCGCTACGTATGCAGCCGGACAGGCGGATGGCCGCAGCGACTACTGCATCGATGCCGCCCAGATTCCGGACCTGGTGCCGATCCTCGCGGTTGCCGCCGCGCAAGTCGATGCCCGAACATCCATCGTCCATGCCGCCCGCCTCCGGCTCAAGGAAAGCGACCGGCTGGCCAGCACCACCGCCGCCCTGACGGCGGTCGGCGCCGATATCCGGGAGACGGCGGACGGACTTGAGATCGCCGGCGGCCGCTGCAGCCGCTTCGGCCCGGTCCTGGCCGGCGGCACGGCTGACAGCGCCGGAGACCACCGCATTGCCATGGCCCTGGCCGTGGCGGCCCTGCGCACAAGGGACGGCGTGACCATCCAGGGCGCCGAATGCGTTCGCAAGAGCTATCCCGACTTCTTCCAGGAATTCCAACGGCTCGGAGGTGACGTCCATGGGCTCCATCTGGGGTGACAACCTGAAAATCAGCCTGTTCGGCGAATCGCACGGACGCGGCATCGGCGTCGTGCTCGACGGGCTGCCGTCCGGCATCGCGATCGACGAGGAACGCATCCAGGCTTTCCTGGCCCGGCGCGCGCCCGGCCGCACCAGCCATTCCACGGCCCGCAGCGAGGCCGACCTCCCCGAGATCCTCTCGGGTCTCTATCAGGGCCGGACCACCGGCACACCGCTGGCCGCCGTGATCCGCAACACCGACACCCGCAGCGCCGACTATGACGGCCTGATGGAAAAGCCGCGCCCGGGCCATGCCGACCTGACCGGCACAATCCGCTACGGCGGCGCCCAGGACCCGCGCGGCGGCGGCCATTTCTCCGGACGCCTGACCGCGCCGCTGACCTTCGCCGGCGCTGTCGCAGCACAGGTTCTGGCCACCCGCGGCATCCGCATTGCGGCCCACCTCTACGAAGTGGCCGGCATCCGCGACCTGCCGTTCGATGCCGTCACCGCCGATCCGGCCCAGCTCGACCGGCTCGAGGCGCAGGCCTTCCCGGTCCTGCAGCCGGAACGGGAGGCGCAGATGGTCGAGGCGATCCTTGCCGCCAAGCGCGATCTCGATTCGGTGGGCGGGGTCGTCGAATGCCTGGTGCGCGGCCTGCCGGCCGGTCTCGGCGACCCCATGTTCGGCGGCGTCGAGCCGCGCTTCTCCAGCCTGCTGTTCGCCATCCCGGCCGTCAAGGGTGTCGAGTTCGGGCGCGGCTTTGCCGTCGCCCGCGTCAAGGGTTCGGAAAACAATGACAGCCCGCAGTTCATCGACGGCCAGCTGCGCATGCGCAGCAACAACAGCGGCGGCGCCGACGGCGGCATCACCACCGGCATGCCGCTGCTCTTCCGCGTCGCCTTCAAGCCGACCGCCTCGATCAGCCGCGAGCAGGACACGGTCAACCTGCGCAACCATGAGAACGACCGCCTGGTGGTCCATGGCCGCCATGACCCCTCGATCGTTGTCCGCGCCGTGCCGGTCGTCGAGGCGGCCGCTGCGATCGCCGCCCTCGACCTGCTGATCGGCGACCGCTCCGGATTCTGAACCACTCGCCACAGCCGGGCTGAACCACCGGCGATAGCCGGGCTGAACCGCCAGCCTCACCAGGGCTGAACCGCCCGCCACAGCCTGCCGACCCGCCCGTAAAAGGAGGCTCCCATGTCCGATTCCCCCGTGCGCCACGCCCGCCTGCTGCTGCTCAACGGCCCCAACCTGAACATGCTCGGCCGCCGCGACCCGACCCAGTACGGCCGATTCACGCTGGCCGATGTCGAGGAGGCCGTGCGTACGGCCGCCCGTGCCCGCGGCTATGCGGTCGGCGCCGCGCAGAGCAACCATGAGGGCACGCTGGTCGACCTCATCCAGCAGGCCCGCAGCGAGCATGACGGCATCCTGCTGAACGCTGGCGCCCTGACCCATTACAGCTATGCCCTGCGTGACGCGATCGCCGACTGCGGCATCCCGGTCATCGAGGTCCACATCTCCGACATCCACAAGCGCGAGCCGTTCCGGCGCATTTCCGTGATCGAGCCAGTCTGCGCCGCCCAGGTCAGCGGTCTCGGCCTCAAGAGCTACACCGTTGCCGTCGACACGGTCTGCGACCTGCTGGAAGGGAAGGAGGCCCCCGCGGCTGCGCCCGACCTCGAGGCGCTGCGGCGGGCGCTCAACGAGCTCGACGACGCCCTGTTCGACCGTTTCCGCCAGCGTCTCGACCTCGCCCGGCAGGTTGCCGCCTTCAAGCAGCGTGCCGGCCTGCCGGTCAGTGACCCGGACCGCGAGGCCATCGTAGCCGCCCGGGTCCGCGGCCGTTTCCCGGAAGGCGACGGACGGCGCGCCGAAAGCCTGGCCCACAGCCTGATGCGCCTGTCGCGCGAAGCCCAGTATGATGAGCTGGAGCCGCAGGACCGGGAATGGACCCTGGGCGGACAGATCCGCAAGGCGCCGGACGCGCCGGCCCGACAGGACCGGATCGTCTGCCAGGGGGCCAGCGGCGCCTACTCGATGGAAGCCGGCGCCCTGCTCTTCCCGGAGGCCGAGCTGATAGCGGCGCCCACCTTTGCGGAAGCCTGTGCCCGGGTCATCGACGGCCAGGCCGACCTGGCGGTGCTGCCGCTCGAGAATTCGACCGCCGGAACGGTCGATGCCGTCTATGACCTGCTGCTGTCGCAGCAGCTGCACATCATCCAGTCGTTTACCCTGCCGATCAGCCACCGCCTGATGGTCCGCCCCGGCACCCCGCTGTCGGCGATCCGCCGGGTCCGCTCGCATCCGCAGGCCCTCGCCCAGTGCCATGACTTCATCCGCCGCCATGGCTGGACGGCTGAGGAGGCGACCAACACCGCCCACGCGGCCGCCGACGTGGCCGCATCCGGCGACCCCGGGCTGGCGGCGATCGCCTCGGCCGCAGCAGCCGGCCTGTACGGGCTTGAGATCGTGGCCGACGACATCTGCGACAGCGGCGAGAACCAGACGCGCTTTGTCGTGATCAGCCGCGAGCTGGTGATTGCCGCCGACGCCGACCGGGTCAGCCTGGTCCTGAGCACGCCGCACCAGAGCGGCGCCCTTGCCGCCACCCTGTCGCTGTTCAGCGACCGCGGCATCAATCTGCTCAAGATCCAGTCCCGGCCGGATCCGTTCAAGGCCTGGAACTATCGCTTCTATCTCGACTTTGAAAGCCCGCGCGGCAACGTGGATGCCTTGCGGGTGCTGTACCAGCTTGACCGCGAGATGCCGTTCCTCCAGCTGCTCGGCTGGTACCGCGAGACCGCCGCCGGACGCTGAGCGAACGCTGGCCGCCGGGGCGGGACAGGCGGATGGCGCCGGCAGCCAGGTAAAGCGCTGCGGCCGCGACAGCGGCCTGACGAACCGCCGGGCCCAGCCACCGGGCGATGCTTTCCAGAAATGATGACCCAGGGCCTGCCGGCTTTTGACACCGGCGGGCCCTGCCTTTTTGACAAGCCGTCTGGGCGTGATATGATGGAGCAGAATACGTTTACGGCTACTATTCATGGCTACCATTCATGGCACCAGGAGGCATCAGCATGATCAATATCAGCAAGGTGAGCAAAACCTACAACGGCAAGGTCAAGGCGGTCGACCAGATCGAGCTGCAGATCCGCGATGGCGAGATCTTCGGCTTTCTTGGACCGAACGGCGCC
>CAYOHO010000005.1:0-18732 GCA_964403755.1 uncultured Oscillospiraceae bacterium | reverse complement strand
CGGACGACCTCGGCCAGCGCCTCGTCATCACCGCCACCGGCGCCGTCATCGTCATCATCTGCTTCTGGCTGGCGATCGCCTCAGCCTCGGCGCCGTTCTTCGACATCAGCCAGACCAGCGGCGACCTGTACAGCCGCAGCCTGACCGACGCCGTGCTGCGCGGGCGGACCGACCTGCTGACCGATCCGCCCGCGGCCCTGGCCACGCTGGCCAATCCCTACGACCCGGCACAGCGGGCCGCGATTCCCGCCGAGGACCTGATCTGGGACGCCGCCTGGTTCAACGGCCGCTACTACGTCTCCTATGGCATCGTGCCGGTCCTGGTCCTGTACGCGCCCTTCCGCGCCCTGACGGGCTACTATCTGCAGACCGCCTGGGCCGTCTGCCTCTTCGGCGCCTTCGGCACCCTGCTGCTGTACCTGACCCTGCGCCGGCTGTTCCTGGTCCTGTTTCCGCGCCTGGCCTTCCGCTGGCACTTCGTCGCCTGCCTGGCCGTCAGCGCCGCCAGCTTCACCGGCTGGGGCCTTGCCAGGCCGAAATTCTACGAAGCGGCCAGTCTCGGGGGCTTCCTGTTCCTGATGCTCGCAGCCGGCCAGATCCTGCGTGCCGCCTGCGGACGCCGCGGCGCCGCGGCCCGGTCGCTCGTGCGCGAAGCCGTGCTCGCCACCCAGCCGGAACCAGTCGCCCGGGATCGGGCTGAACCGGGTGCCCGGGATCAGGCTGAACCGGGTGCCCGGGATCAGCAGGATCAGCCGGAAGGGCCGGATCCATCCGGCCGCATCGCCAGCGGCCATCTTCTGCCGGCCGGCGTTTTCCTGATGCTGGCGATTGGCTGTCAGCCGGTCCTGGCATTCGCCCTGCTGCCATACGCAGGCCTGGTCGGCCGGCTGCTCCGGAGAGCCCGCCAGAGCGGACAGGTATCGGAGGTGCTCTTCTTCAGCACCTTGCCGCTGCTTGCCGGCGGTGCCCTGCTTGGCGCCTACAACCAGGCCCGCTTTGGCTCGCCGTTCGAGTTCGGCAGCCGCTACCGCCTGACCCTGGCCGACTTCAGCGCCGGCCCCCGCCTCTCACGCCTGCTGCCGGGCCTCGGCCAGCACCTGCTCACGCCGCCGGTCATCGATGCCCGCTTCCCGTTTGTCCATTTCCCGGAGCCGAACGCCTTCACGCCGGCCACCTTCTTCCCCAGCGACGGACGCACCATCGGCCTGCTGACCCTGCCGCTGCTGGCCATCCTGCTTCTGCTGCCGCTGCTGCCGCGCCTGCGGCGCGCCTTCAGCGCCGCAAGCCGCCCCGTCCGGATCCTCGTCGCTGCCAGCACTGCGACCGGAATCGCCATCGCCGCCTATGACAGCATGGCCCTGGGCGCCACCGCCCGCAGCGCCATCGACTTTGGCGTCTGGCTGGCCCTGGCGGCCGCCATTGCCTGGCTGTCCCTGGCCGAGCCTGTGGATAACCCGGCATTTTCGCCATCTGTCCACAGTTTTGGCCCCGGTTATCCCCATTTCGGGGAAAAGCCGGAAAAAAGGCGCCCGCTGCCGGACGCCTGGTTTGGCTTGTTCCTGGCCGCAGCCGGCCTGACACTGCTGGCCTGCGCGGCGCTGTTCCTTCAGGGTGAAAATGACCGGATCCGCCAGTACACCCCGCACGTCTACGAGCAGCTGCGCCGCACGTTCGCGTTCTGGCTCTCCTGAGCCGCGGGCCGGTCGAAATAGCCGGCCATGTCGGCAACGCTGAACGGCGCCACCGGGCGGCGCGCCTCGCAGCCGGTGCTGGCTGCCTTGTAGATCAGGAGGACGGACTCGACCGCGTCGCGCCCCGACTGGCCGTCGGCGAGGGGCGCCCGGTTCTCGGCCAGGGCCCGGATCAGGTCGCGGTAGATTTCGGTGTGCGGATGGAAGAGCATGCGCAGGCCGGCGAAGCCGCCATCGCGCCAGCGCGCCGCCAGCAGCCGCCGCAGGTAGGCGAAGGCCAGGCTGCGGCCGCCGCGCTCGCGGATCGACAGCCGGATCTTGCCGGCCAGGATGCCGCCGCGGAACTCGAGCTGCTCGGTCACCACCTCGAAGGACGCCTCCTGGCGCTTCGGATCGGTCACCGTGGTGCCCTGGAAGCCCAGCCAGGCCCCGTTCTCCAGCTTCAGCACCGCCAGGCCGAAGTCCTCGGCCTCCATCCGGTGGGTCAGCCGGTCGATATCGGCCCGGGCCGACACGATGCCGCTGCCCATGAGGAATGTCATCAGGTCAAGCGCATGGATGCACTGGTTCATCACGGCGCCGCCGTCCTGGGCATAGGTGCCGCGCCAGGCCGCCTGGTCGTAGTAGGCCTGGTCGTGGCCCCAGCGGACGGTGACCTGGCCGAACAGGACCCGGCCGTGGCGGCCGGAGCGGATCTCCTCCGCCAGGGTGGACACCAGCGGGAAGTAGCGGTAGATATGGCCGACGGCAATCCGGCGCTGCCGAGCCGCCGCCTCGCGCACAAGCGCATCGGCTTCCGGGACCGAGAGGGTCAGCGGCTTCTCCATCACCAGGTGGGCGCCGGCGGCCAGAGCGGCCATGCCCATGGCGAAATGGGTGCCGCTCGGCGTCGTGATCGCCACCAGGTCCGGGCGCTCCTTTTCCAGCATCGTGCGATAGTCTTCATAGACGGGAACGGCCGCCTTCAGGGCGGCGCTGAAGCCGAGCGCCTGCATCAGGCGGTGCGCCGACTCCGGCCGGCTGTCGGCCAGCGCCACCAGCCGCAGCGCCTCCGGAAAGGCCCGGATCGCCTTCAGGTGCTTTTCGGCCACCTTGCCGCAGCCGATCAGGGCCACCTTCAACTGTTCCATGCTCGCGTCTCCTCCTGCGCATCGGGTGCGTTCCTTTCCCACGGAATCCGGCGCCGGCCAGCGGCTACGGTCCAGGTCCATGGGATGCGCTCTCAGTCTATCAGATTCCTGATATTTTTCCCTATTTTCAGGACGTTATGGCTTGACTTTTGGCAGGTTCTATTCGATGATTGAACTCATAATGAAATGACCAAAACATTATCAAGAAGTGCTCATTTTGTTTCAACGAACTGGCTTAACAGGCCATCTGCTCCTGAAAAGCGCTCCCGAAAGGGATGGAAAAACGTTTACAGCCCGGAACAGGCAACAATCGACAGGAGGAAGAAACATGATCAAGGTTGGAGTAGTGGGATACGGCACCATCGGCCAGCGTCTGGCAGACGGTGCGGCCCGGCAGGGCGACATGGAGCTGGTGGGCGTCTGCGACGTCGCGCCGACCCTGGCGATCCGCGCCCTGAAGGAAAAGGGCATGCCGTACAAGCTGTTCCTGGCCGTGCCGGAGAACAAGCCGCAGTTTGACGCCCTGGGCATCGAGACCAGCGGTTCGCTCGAGGACCTGGTCCAGGCCTGCGACGTCCTGCTGGACGCCACCAACGCCGGTGTCGGCGCCAAGAACAAGGAGATCTACGCCCGCTACGGCAAGAAGGCCGTGTTCCAGGGCGGCGAGAAGAACTCGGTCGCGGATGTCTTCTTCCATGGCTATGCCAACTATGAGAAGGGCATCGGCGCCAACTTCCTGAAGCTGACGAGCTGCAACACGACCGGCCTGATCCGCACCGTCGACTGCCTCGACCGCGCCTACGGCATCGAGAAGGTCGCGATCACGATCATCCGCCGCGTCGCCGATCCGGGCGACTACAACCGCGGCCTCACCAACGCCCTCCAGCTGGAGAAGGCCCCGAGCCACCAGGCGATCGACCTGATGACGATCATGCCGCACGTCAACGCCACCGGCATCCTCGTCCATACCCCGATCACCCACGGCCACATCATCACCGTGCTCGCGACCGCCAAGAACGGCCTCAAGCTGACCAAGGAGATGGTCCTGGAGGCGATGAGAAAGCACCCGCGCATCCGCATCGTCTCGCTGGAGCAGGGCTTCCTCGGCAACGCCTCGCTCTTCAAGTATGCCCGTGACCTCGGCAACCCGCGCGGCGACATGTACGAGATCGCGCTCTGGGAAGACAGCATCGTCGAGAGCGGCAACGACATCATGTTTGCGATCAACATCCCGCAGGAGGCCGTGACGATCCCCGAGACGATCGACGCCGTCCGTGCCGCCACCGGCATGCAGAAGGACCGCCTCGAGGGCGTCGCCAAGACAAACGAATACCTCGGTCTCGGCAAGTGGAAGTGAGCCTGAAAGCCTGATTGACTGAATGACTGAAACGGGCGGGTCCGGCGCTGAACCGGACCCGTCCGTACGCCTATGAACGGGGTCAAGAACATGGAAATCACGATGCTTCCCCTTGAGGCCTTCGACTACCAGGACAAGCACGTCCTGCTGCGGCTCGACATCAACTCGCCGATCGACCCGGTCACGAAGCGGATCGTCAGCGACAACCGCATCAAGAAGAGCGTCCCGACCGTGAAGTACCTGCTGGACCAGGGCGCGAAGCTCTCGATCATCGCGCACCAGGGCGATACGCTCGACTACCAGAACCTCATCCCGCTCGCCGAGCATGCCGCGAAGCTGTCGGCGCTGCTGGGCACGACGGTCGGCTACATCGACGATGTCTGCGGTCCGGCGGCCCTGGCAGCGGTCCAGGCACTCAAGCCGGGCGAGGCGGTCCTGCTGGGGAACTTGCGCTACCTGGCGGAGGAAGTGACGGCGTTCGAGAAGGACGTCAAGCTCACCCCGCCGCAGATGCTCGACACCTGGCTTGTCCGCACACTGGCGCCGCTGCACGAGATCTACGTCAACGACGCCTTCTCGGCCGCGCACCGCAACCACCCGAGCATGGTGGCGTTCCAGGAGCTGCTGCCGACCGCCGGCGGGCGCATCATGTACGATGAGTACGCGGCGCTCTCCACGGTCATGAACGGCCCGGCCCGCCCCTGCGTCTTCTTCCTCGGCGGCGCCAAGATCTCGGACGCCTTCGGCATGATGCACGAGGTGCTCGCCAAGGGCACGGCCGACCTCATCCTCACCGGCGGCATCACCGGCATGATCATGCTGATGGCGCAGGACGTGAAGGTGGGCGACCGCTTCGAAAAGTTCCTGAAAGACAAGGACCTATTGGTCTTCGTCGCGCCGGCACGGGAACTGCTGCGTGACTTCCCCGGCAAGATCCTCTACCCGGTCGACGTCGCCTGCGACCTGAACGGCGAGAAGTCGATCGTCTCGACCAGTGCCCTGCCCATTGAAGGCGCGCTCTATCCGGACATCGGGCCCGAGACGATCGCGGCCTATGAGGAAGCCCTGAAGACTGCCGGCACGATCTTCGTCAACGGCCCGGCCGGCGTCTACGAGAACCCGGCCTACGCCGACGGCACGAAGGCCATCTGGCAGGCGATCGCCGAAGCACCCGGCTACTCGGTCATCGGCGGCGGCGACACCGTCTCGGCAGCCGGCCGCTTCATCGACCTCAAGCAGATCTCCTATGTCTGCACGGCCGGCGGCGCCATGGTCAATTTCCTCTCCGGGAAGAAGCTGCCCCTCGTCCAGGCCATGGAGAAGGCCTACGCCCGCGACAGCCTGAACCGGGGCTGAGAATTCCCGGCATCAACCGCAAACCGCAAGCCAGGCATCCCGGAAACCGGCGGCCAGCCCAGGCAGCACGGGAATCCGCGGCAAGCCCGGCATCACGGACATTCCACCACAAGAAAGGAACACCGATGGATCAGCAGTTAACCCAGCAGCTCAAGGAATTTGCCCTCCAGATCCGCCTTGAATCCATGAAGGAATTCAAGACCCGCGGCTTCGGCCATGTCGGCGGATCGCTGAGCGCGACCGACCTGTTCGCCGTGCTCTATGGCGCCGTCATGCGCTACAACCCCGAGGACCCGAAGTGGCCCGACCGCGACAAGCTCGTCTGCTCCAAGGGCCACGCCGGCCCGTCCCTCTACGCCACGCTGGCGCTCAAGGGCTTCTTCCCGATCGACTGGCTCCAGACCCTCAACTGCCCTGGAACCAACCTCCCCAGCCACTGCGACCGCAACAAGACCCCGGGCATCGACATGACCACCGGCTCGCTCGGCCAGGGCATGTCCACCGGCATCGGCCTGGCGCTGGGCGACCGCATCCAGGGCCGCACCAACAACGTCTTCATCCTGCTGGGCGACGGCGAGATCGATGAGGGCCAGGTCTGGGAAGGCGCCGGCTTTGCCGGCCACCAGAAGCTCGACAACATCATCGCCTTCGTCGACTACAACAAGAAGCAGCTCGACGGCTACACCAAGGACATCCTCGACCTCGCCGACATCCGCTGCAAGTTCGAGTGCTTTGGCTGGGACGCCCAGGAAGTCGACGGCAATGACGTCGGCCAGATCTACGATGCCATCCAGAAGGCCAAGGCCACGCCCGGCCTGCCGCACATGATCGTCCTGCACACCATCAAGGGTGCCGGCGTCAAGGCAGTCGAGGACATGCTCTCCAACCACCACATCGTTGTCTCACCGGAATTCGCCGACGCAGCGATTGCAGAGCTCGAGGCCAAGCTGGCGGACATTCGGAAGGAAGGCGGCGCACAATGAACTACACGGTTTCATTCAACGGTCAGAAAGAAAAGGTTCTCATGAAGGACGCCTTCGCCGCAACGGTCGCCAAGATTGCCGCCGCCGACCCGAAATTCGTCTATCTCGACGCCGACCTGATGGGCGCCATCGGCACCAAGAAGTGGGCCGATGCGCATCCCGGCCAGGCCTTCAACGTCGGCATCGCCGAGGGCAACATGGCCGGTCTGGCCGCGGGCCTCTCCGCCTCCGGCATGAAGCCGCTGACCCACACCTTCGGCTGCTTCTCCTCGCGCCGCGCCTTTGACCAGGCCTTCATGTCGATCGGCTATGCCAAGAACAGCGCCGTCATGGTCGGCAGCGACCCGGGCGTCACGGCCGGCTTCAACGGCGGCACCCACATGCCCTTCGAGGATATGGCTCTCTACCGCGCCGTTCCCGGCGGCACCGTCATCGACGTGACCGACGCCGTCATGCTCGACAACCTGCTGCCCAAGCTCGTCGACCTGCCGGGCGTCAAGTACGTCCGCTTTGGCCGCAAGGAAGCCATGTCCATCTACGCCCCCGGCTCCGACTTCGAGATCGGCAAGGCCGCCGTCCTGCGTGACGGCACCGATGTCGCGATCATGGCCTGCGGCCTGATGGTCGGCGAGGCCATGCTGGCTGCCCAGGCGCTTGAGAAGGAAGGCATCTCCGCCGCCGTCCTCGACTTCTACTCGGTCAAGCCGATCGACGCCGAAGCCATCGTCGCCTACGCGAAGAAGTGCGGCGCCGTGCTCACCGCCGAGAACCACAACGTCATCGGCGGCCTCTCCAGCGCCGTCGCCGACGTCCTCGTCCGCCAGTGCCCGACGATCATGGACTCCGTTGCCGTCAACGACGAGTACGGCGAAGTCGGACCCCAGGACTACCTGCAGAAGCGCTTCGGCCTCACCGCCGAGAATGTCGCCGCCCACGCCAAGGCCCTGGTCGCCCGCAAGGGCTGATCACGCCTGCAAAGGCTGACCCCGGCGACAAAGGCTGATCGCGCCCGCAAAGGCTGACCCCGGCGGCAAAGGCTGATCGCGCCCGCAAGGGCTGATCGCGCCCGCAAGGGCTGATCCAACCTTCAGGCCCGGCAGTCGAAAGCAGGACCTGAAGGCTGCCATGAACTGAACACCGCAATAACCTGAAGACCGCATTTGAAAAGGGACCCCGTCGAACAGCGGGGTCCCTTTTTCCAGCGCCGGGCGGGCGCGATGCCGGTCGGTTGAAGCTGCGGCCGGCCTCGGCAGAGCAGCTGGACTCAGCAGTTCAGGTGCCGGGCGACCGGTTCTCAGGCATGAAAAGCCGCCGGGCGGCCGGCGCCATAGAACAGCAGATGCCGGCTGACTCAGTAGAGCAGCCGGACGTTGTTTTTCTCGAAGAAGGTGACGTAGGCCTCCGGCGGGCAGAGATCGGTCACATAGGCATAGAGGCTGTCGAGATTGGCGAAGCAGATGGCTGCCGTGACATCGATCTTGGTGTGGTCGGCCATCAGGATCACCTTCTTGGCCAGCTTGATGACTGCCTTCTTGATCTGGGCCTCATGGAAGGCGTTGTTGGTGGCGCCCATCTCAAGGCTGACGCCGGTGCAGCCCATAAAGGCCTTGCTGATGCGGATGTCCTGCAGGCCGTCGATCGTGCTCATGCTGTCGAACGACTTGGTCTTGTGGTTGTACAGGCCGCCGGTTGAGAACAGGCTGAGCTCGGGGAAGCGCTGCATCTCGCTGTGGACGATGAAGCTGTTGCTCACCACCGTCACGTTGCGCCGGCCCGCCAGGTAGGGCAGGATATGGATCGTCGTCGTGCCGGAGTCCAGGTAGATCGTGTCGTTGTCCTCCACCAGCGAGGCGGCGAGGGCGCCGATCTTTTCCTTTTCGGCCAGCGACTTCTGGCTGCGGTCGTGGATCGGGACGATCACGTCCTCCGGGTTGTAGAGGATGCCGCCATAGACCTTGGTGATGCGCCCGGCGCCCTGCAGCGTCTTGATGTCACGGCGGATCGTGTTCAGTGAGACGTTGAAGGTCTCGCAAAGCTCAGTCAGGGTCGCCGACTGCTTTCTCTGCATATAGATTTCCAGTTCACGGATCCGATCGGCGCGCATGTTCAGGCCTCCTGCCGGAAAAGCGTCGGGGCAACGCCCGGGTATTGGGGTTTGTCATGGAGTCATCTTCAATATAACACAAACATGATCATAAATGCACCAAAATCATGCCGACATTTGGCGCTATTTCTCAGAAAAAGCACTCAAACCGAAGCTTACGGGTGGCCAGAAGCTGGTCGGAATCTGCCTGGTCCGGACTGTTGTCGCAGCGTACAGATTGGGCGCCCGATTTTTGTCAGGAACGCCAAACCGCAGCGGCCGATCGGTCCAGGCCAAGACCCTGCCTTTATTCAGCGGGCAAAACCTGCTACACTGATGTGACTGTCGTCTCGTTAAAGAAGGGATCACCATGAAGCAAGCAGATGTAGAAATCATATGGAACCGTGCACTCTCGCTCCTGGAAAACGAGATGTCCGAAATCAGCCTGAACACCTGGATCAAGCCGATGGAACCGCTTGCCGCGGACAGCGGCGTGTTCCGGCTGAGCGTGCCGAATGACTTCCACAAGACATTCGTCGAGCAGTACATTCCGCTGATCCGGAACACCCTCAAGGTGAGCAGCGCCGTCGCCTATGACGTGCAGATTGTCGTCGGCCGCCCCGACCTGTCCTGCCCGGTCCAGACGCCGGTCCAGACGGATACCGGCTCGCCCGACGGCAGCGGCGAGCCGTTTGGCAAGAGCCGGCTCAATCCGCAGTACACGTTCGAGTCCTTCGTCGTCGGCAGCGGCAACCGCTTCGCCCACGCTGCCTGCGTCGCCGTTGCCGAGAAGCAGGGCGGCCGCAACTTCAACCCGCTGTTCCTCTACGGCGGCTCCGGCCTCGGCAAGACGCACCTGATGCATGCCATCGGCAACTATGTCCGCGAACGCCATCCGACCAAGCGCATCATCTATGTGCAGTGCGAGCAGTTCGTCAACGAGTTCATCTACACGATCAAGGAGAACAAGTACGACGACTTCCGCCAGAAATACCGCAACGCCGACCTGCTGCTGATCGACGACATCCAGTTCATCGAGAACAAGGAGCAGATGCAGATCGAGTTCTTCCATACGTTCAACACCCTGTTCGAATCCGGGAAGAACATCGTGATGACCTGCGACAAGCCGCCGCAAAGCCTGGCCTCCCTCGAGGAGCGCCTGCGCACGCGCTTTGCCTGCGGCCTGACCGTCGACATCCAGCCCCCGGACTACGAGACCCGCGTCGCCATCCTGCGCCGGCGCGCGCAGATCAACCATGTCTCGGTGCCGGACGAGGTCTATGACTTCATCGCCAGCAATGTCGCCTCCAATATCCGCGAACTGGAGGGCGCCTTCAACACCGTTCTTTGCTATTCGCTGCTCGCCGGCACCATCACGGCCGACGTCGCCCGCGAGGCACTCAAGGACATCGTCGCCCCGGCCAGCCTGCGCAAGCTCGACAGCGCCACGATCATGGATGTGGTCGCCCGCTTCTACCATGTGACGGTGGACGACATGAAGTCGAACCGGCGCAGCAAGGAGATCTCCAATCCGCGTCAGGTCGCCATGTACCTTTGCCGCGTGCTGCTGAACATGACCCTGCCCCAGATCGGCCAGGAATTCGGCAACCGTGACCACACGACCGTCATCCATGCCTGCAACAAGGTCACGTCCGACCTCTCGTCATCCGACGCCCTCAACCGCGAGGTCTCGGAGATCAAGAAGCGCCTGGCCAGCTAGTCTTTTTCGCCCGGCGGGCGGCGGCCGCGGCAGATATTGCCGCACCGCCGCCTTTTTAATACCGGAGGCCGGCCGGATACCGACCGGTGGCCGGCGGCCCTGTCCTTCTCCGGGCGGCCCTTTCCCCTGGACGACCTTGAAAAGATGACCGCTTCCCGCCATCATGGACCTTGACTTGAAAGCATTTACAGCAATTTGCCCACACTATCCACACAAAATGTGGAAAAGTGGACAAAAGCATGTGGGCGCTGATGTGGAAAAAGGCTGTGTGGATAACTGCCCACACGCTGGTGTTTTCCACACAGCGGTTGTCCACACGACAAAAATCGACAAGATCCGCCAAGCGTCTGGCTTTGAGGAGTTATCCCCAATGTCCACAGACCATAAGAAGAATTAGTGATAAAATTAACCAATAGAGGATGACAGGCCGTGACTGGCCGGACCGGAGGCAGATCCGGAGAGACAGGAAGACCAAGGACAGAAGGAAGACGGCCAGAAGAACCAGAACAGAAGCCGGTTGGCAAAATCGATTTGCGCATGTCAAGGAGGAACAACCATGAAATTCATCTGCTCCCGTGAACGACTGATGGAAGCTGTTTCAATTGTCCAGAAGGCAGTCGCCACCCGGTCGACCCTGCCCATCCTCGATGGCATCCTGATCGAAGCGGCCGCTGGCGCAGGCCTCAAGCTCACCGGCTATGACCTTGAGACCGGCATCGAGTGCAAGGTGGAGGCCGATGTTCCGGAATCCGGCAGCCTGGTCCTCAATGCGCGCATGTTCGGCGACATTGTCCGCAAGCTTCCCGACGATATCGTCTCGATCGAGAATTCCGGCAGCCTGAGCGTCACGATCGACAGCGGCAGCAGCCATTTCTCGATCAAGGGCATCCGGGCCGACGATTTTCCCAAGATCCCGATTGTCGAGGACGCTGGACAGCTTCGCGTCCGCCAGAGTGCCATGCGTGACCTGATCCGCCAGACGATCTTTGCGGTCAGCACCGATGAAAGCCGTCCCATCCTCAACGGCTGCTGCCTGGTCAGCGACGGCAAGACGCTGGAAATGGTCGCCATCGATGGCTTCCGCCTGGCGCTGCGCCGCTACAGCAGCGAGGAGCCCATTCCGGAGATGAAGTACATCATCCCGGGCAAGGCGCTCAATGAAGTTGGCCGCATCCTCCAGGCCAGCGAGACGACGGTCGACATCTCCCAGTCGCAGAACCATATCCTGTTTGACACCGGCCGGGTGAAGCTGGTCTCGCGCCTCATCCAGGGCGACTACATGAACTACAAGTCCATCATCCCGCAGTCGGCCGAGACGACAATCCAGATCAACGCCAAGTCGATGCTCGATGCCATCGAGCGCGCTTCGCTCGTCATCTCCAGCGAAGACCGCCGCTTTCCGGTTCGCCTGGCCACGCCCGACGCCGATACGCTTGTCGTCAGCGCCAACACCGACATCGGCACCCTGCGCGAGGAAATCCCGATCGCCATGACAGGCAGCAAGATCGACATCGACTTTAATCCGCGCTACTTCCAGGATGCCCTCAAGGCCATCGACGACGACCAGGTCTCCATCGCCTTCAATGGCGCCATGGGCCCTTGCGTGATCAAGCCGATCGACAGCGATGAGTTCTCCTATCTCGTGCTGCCGCTGCGCCGCTGAGCGGACACCATCCGGGAGAACCTGCATGCGAAATGAGCGCCCGCACCTCGGCGGCCGCAACCGGCAACCGGGCTGCGACCGCTGCGCGTCATGATCGTCACATCCGTCGAACTGTCGACGTTCCGGAACTACGAAACGCTCAAGGTTGACCTTGCCCCGGGGATCAACGTCTTCTACGGGCTCAATGCCCAGGGAAAGACAAACATCCTCGAGGCGGTCTACCTCTGCGCCTGCGCACGCTCGCACCGAACCTCACGCGACAGCGACATGATCAAGAGCGGACATGACCAGTACGGTGTCCGCATCACGTTCACCGACAGCCATGCATATGGCCAGGCGGGCAGGCAGGCCGATGACCATGCCGGCAGCCTAGCCGAAGGCCAGGCTGATCGCCAGGTCGGCAGCCAGCAGCTGGCTGATTCCCTTGAGATCCGCTATCTGGAGGCTGATCCCAGGGATCCGCGCCGCAGCCGGCCGCAGCGCCTGGTGAGCCACAACGGGATGCGCCTGGAGAAGATCAGTGAGCTGATGGGCCTGTTCCATGCCGTCATCTTCGCCCCTGAGGACCTCATGCTGATCAAGGAGGGGCCGGCTACGCGCCGACGCTACCTCGACCTGCTTCTTTCACAGGTCCGTCCGACCTATTTCCAGGACCTCCAGCTGTTCAACCGCCTGCTCCTGCAGCGCAACCGCCTGCTCAAGGAGTTCCGCGGCCGCCTCTTCGCCCGTCCGGGCAAGGATCTGCTCCCGGACGAGCTCCTGCAGCTGGAGACCTGGGACCATGCCCTGTCCGGCAGCATGGGCCGCCTGATCCGGCGCCGCCAGGAGTATGCCGCCCGGATCTCGGAATTTGCCGGTCGGTCGCATGCCAGTATCTCATCCGGCCGCGAGCGCCTGTCGGTCCGCTACCGGACCATCAGCGGAATCCGCCCGGACATGACCGACTCCGAGATCCATGCCCTTATCCTGGAGAAGCTCAGGGCGACGCTCATGGATGACGTCGAGAAGGGTGTCACCGGCATCGGTCCGCACCGCGACGATCTCGAGATCAATCTCGATGGCGAAAGCCTAAAGCCCTACGCCTCGCAGGGCCAGCAGCGCTCCGCTGTGCTTTCCCTGAAGCTCGCCGAGCTCGAGATCATCCGCGAGGACACCGGCGAGCTGCCGGTGCTCCTGCTCGACGATGTCATGTCCGAACTGGATGTCATCCGACGCCACAGCCTGCTTGAAGGCATCGAACACGCGCAGGTGCTGCTGACCTGCACCGACCGCGCCCAGGTGAACCGCCAGTTCGACGGCACCGAGGCAGGCAGCTTCACATACTACGAAGTCAGCGGTGCGACTGTAACCCAGGACGTCAGGTAAGCCCTGCCCGGGATGTCAGGGCGTCCCTGTCCGCTGATGCGTCTGAGAGGTCGACCGGCACCCCCGGCCGTGGCTTCCTGACGCCCCTCAGAGGCCCTTGAGGCCGCCTTGTCACGTCTTGTCACGAGCAGGCAACGACGGGCCCTGCCGAACGTCTGGAGATGCATTCTGAGGCCTTCTGACTGGCAAATAGGGGGGTTCTGTGGTATAATGATTCAGATAGCGCACTCGACGATTTCACAGGGAACAGCCGGTGTCCGGACAGCGCATCGGCCCCGTTCCAGAGAGGGCCCCAAGGCGCATGTACATCCACATTGGCGGGGACTACACGATTTCCGACCGGTTCATTCTGGGCATCTTTGACCTGGACCAGACAACCGCAGGAACCGCGGATACTGTCTGCTTCCTGAACGAAGCGGAGAAGTCCGGACGGATCGAGATCGTGTCGCCTGATCTGCCGAGATCGTTCATTGTGACGCTGGACCGGGTCTATGTATCGCCCGTGTCCGCCGCCACCCTGCGCAAGCGCCTCGCCGAAGGTCTTCACGAGACCATGATCGAGCGAATCAGGAGCAGCACCGGCTGTCCAGACGAAAGGTAAAAGCATGACCAAGGAAGACAAAAGCCTCAACAGCCATCCCGCAGGCGACGCCAGCGATGATGATCTCATCAATCTGGCGGAAAATCCCCAGGCCCTGGCGGATGACGACTTCCGCGAGCGGGAAGAGGACTATAATTTCGAAGGCAGCGAGGTCGAGTCGTTCGATACGACCAACGATTCGAAGTACAGTGAGGGCGACATCCAGGTCCTTGAGGGACTGGAGGCCGTGCGCAAGCGTCCCGGCATGTACATCGGCGATACCAGCACGCGCGGCCTGCACCATCTGATCTATGAAATCGTCGCCAATTCAGTCGATGAGGCCCTGGCCGGACGCTGCGACTCCATCTGGGTCACCGTCCACAATGACCATTCCGTCACGGTCGTTGACAACGGCAGCGGCATTCCGGTCGGTATCCATCCCAAGATGGGCATACCAACCGTTGAGGTTGTCCATACTATTCTCCATGCTGGTGGAAAGTTTGGCGGCGGCGCCTACAGTGTCTCCGGTGGCCTGCACGGCGTCGGCGCTTCTGTCGTCAATGCCCTCTCGGAATGGATGGAGGTCACGGTCAAGCGTGATGGCCATATCTACAAGATGCGCTTTGAACGCGGAAAGACGGTCGAGCCGCTGGAAATGATCGGCGATGCCCGGGATACCGGCACGACAACCCGATTCAAGCCTGATACCCAGATTTTCGGTAATTACGAGTATGATTTCAACGTCATGCTGACGCGCTACCGCGAAATGGCCTTCCTCAACCGCGAAATCACGATCAATCTGCGTGACGAGCGCGAGGAGCCGGCGGTTGAAAAGCATCTGCATTATGATGGCGGCATCATTTCGTTTGTCGAGTACCTCAACAAGCACCGCGAGGTCCTGCACAAGCAGCCGGTCTACATCGCGACCAAGAGCGGCGACTGCTTTGTCGAAGTGGCGATCCAGTACAACGACAGCTACGCCGAGAACGTCTATTCATACGCCAACAATATTGCCACTATTGAAGGCGGTACTCACCTGACTGGTTTCAAGTCTGCCCTGACGAAGGTCATCAATGACTATGCCCGCAAGTTTGGCATGATCAAGGGCAACGACAAGAACCTCCAGGGTGAGGATGTCCGCGAAGGCATCGGTGCAATCATCAGTGTCAAGCTGCCAGAGCCGCAGTTCGAGGGACAGACCAAGACGAAGCTTGGCAATGCCGAGATCCGCACCATTGTCGAGAGCGTCCTCAATGACAAGCTGGCCGCCTACTTCGAGGAAAACCCGCCGGTTGCCCGCGCCATCATCGACAAGTGCCTTTCCGCCTCCCGGGCCCGCGACGCTGCCCGCAAGGCCCGAGAGATGACACGTCGCAAGAATGTGCTCGAATCCAACTCGCTGCCCGGCAAGCTGGCCGACTGCCAGGAAAAGGATCCGCGCTACTGCGAGCTCTTCATCGTTGAAGGCGACTCTGCCGGTGGCTCGGCCAAGGGCGGGCGCGAACGCAAGTACCAGGCGATCCTGCCACTCTGGGGCAAGATGCTGAACGTCGAGAAGGCCCGCATTGATCGCGTGTACGACAACGAGAAGCTGCAGCCGATCGTGCTGGCTCTGGGTGCCGGCATCGGCACCGATTTCGATCTCGAGCGGCTTCGCTACCACAAGGTCATCCTGATGGCCGACGCCGATGTTGACGGATCGCATATCCGGACACTGCTGCTGACATTCCTGTTCCGGCACATGCGGCCGCTGGTGGAAGAGGGCCACGTATATATCGCCTGCCCGCCGCTCTACAAGGTCTCAGAAGGAACAACCGCCTTCTATGCCTACAATGACGAGGAAGTGAAGGAGATCAAGGACCGCACCGGCTGGAAGGATCCCAAGCTCCAGCGCTACAAGGGCCTTGGCGAGATGAGCTCCGAGCAGCTGTGGGAGACGACCATGAATCCCGAGACCCGCAAGCTGATGCAGGTGGCGCTCAACGACGCCCAGGAGGCTGATGAGACGTTCACGCTCCTGATGGGCGACAAGGTCGAGCCTCGCAAGGAGTTTATCCAGCAGAACGCCAAGTACGCCAGAATGGACATCTGATCAGCGCAGACTGGACATGGGCCATGGAAGTCCGGCAGACTGTCTGCAGCCGCTCAATGGAAAGGGTGACATCAAGCGGATGGCAGCCAATCGGCTGATGGCAAATGCCAAATGGCAGGTGGCTAGTGGCAGGTGACACGCCAAACGGGACCTTGCATCTTGTTCCGAAAAAACCTCAAAGCTCCTGAAATGACAGCGTTGGCGGCCGGTGTTCCATGTGAAACACCGGCCGTTTCTGTTTGTCCGGTCAGTTGCCATTCGCGGCACCGGTCTGCCGCGACCGGTGCCAATTTCATCTTCACGCAAGGAAATGACAGGGTTCATCTTCACGCAAGGGAATGACAGGATTCATCGTCAGGCGGAGAAAGACAGGGTTCACATCCGGTTCCTGTCCTGATACGCCCAATCGTGATGGTGGGGAAGCCAGAGCCAGCGGAGAGATCAGGGACTGGACGGACTGGCCTGACGCCATCATGTCCGTCTCACGGCCGGCGGAAGGCAAATCCCGATCCGCCAGTCCTGTGACGGATCGAACAGCCTTTGCCGCAGAAGATTGGCGCAGAGGGCTGCTGCGGAGGATTGCCGTGGGCTAGTGATTGTACTGTTATTGGCTATGCAAGGATGAGTCAACTCCAGAACGAATACAACAAGTGCATCAGACGAAAGCCGAAAGGCAATCCAGCGAGCCGCCGACGAAAGCAGTGCAGGAGAGAAACATTGGCAGCCTCAGGGAACGGGATCAGATTGACCCATCCAGCGAACGGATGAATACAAGGGATGATTTGCCCAGCTGGTCCAATGAAACCGAGCATAGCCAAGGCGCAGCCAAGGCACAGCCAAGGCACAGCCGTCGGCTCGGCAGCGCCAGATGCCGAGCTTGTTCGGTGCGTATACTGATCAGGATTGGCGCAGGTCCAGGATTGGCGCAGGTCCAGAATTGGTGCAGGTCCAGAGTTGAACACTCAGATAAGCTTCGCTTGATTTGCTGGATCCATGAAAGGGTCATGATTGACAGTCTCGGGTGAATATGACGCTCGGGAGAAGCGGTTTACAGGACCGCAACGTTTCACATGAAACAAAGTCCGAAAACTCGCTGATTTCAGGGCTTTGCGGGTTTTCTAGCGAATATCTCCTGTCGCTTCTTTGCTCGTGCTGACAGCGTGAAATCGGATCAGGACCCATGTTTGCCATGATTTATCAGATGGTTTGTGATAGAATGCTCATGATATCGAAAAGGAGTCGTGAATTGCATGGGTCAAGTTCTAGCTATCGTCAATCAGAAGGGCGGCGTGGGAAAGACAACGACGAGCGTCAATCTTGCTGCGTTTCTGGCAGCCCAGAACAATCGGGTTCTTCTGATCGATATCGATCCGCAGGGCAACGCAACAACCGGCTGCGGCCTGGACAAGAATCAGGTCGAGCATACGATCTATGATGTCCTGATCAATGAGCTTCCGGTTGAAGAATCCATCGTTGAGAGCGGTCGTCCGGGACTGTCCATCTGTCCGGCCAACATCGACCTGGCCGGAGCTGAGATCGAGCTGGTCACCATGCCGCAGCGCGAGCACCTGCTGAAGGAAGCCGTCGCCAAGATCCGCACCCAATATGATTTCATCCTGATGGACTGTCCGCCTTCACTGGGATTGCTGACCCTGAACGCACTGACTGCCTGTGATGGCGTTATTGTGCCGATTCAGGGGGAATACTATGCCCTGGAAGGCGTCACCCAGCTGATGGAAACTGTCAGCCTGGTCAAGCGCAGCCTCAATCCGCGCCTCGGCATCTTTGGCGTCGTCGTCACGATGTTCGACGCCCGCACCCAGCTCTCCCATCAGGTCGCACACGATGTCCGCCGCTATTTTGGCGACAAGGTCTTTCGAACCATCATCCCAAGGAATGTTCGCCTCAGTGAAGCACCTAGCTATGGCAAGTCAATTCTGGAATATGATCCGCGTTCAAAGGGCGCAGAGTGCTATGACGCATTGGCCAAGGAAGTGGCCAGAAGAGCAAAAGGAGCGTGGCATTAATGGCGACATCATCGGGCAGGGGACTTGGAAAAGGTCTCGGAGCCTTGCTCTCACAGGCAGATCAGCTTTCTGAGGAAATGCGCTCGGCCATCGTCGAACTCAAGATCACGGATATCAGTCCGAATTCAGATCAGCCCCGCAAGTACTTCGATCAGGAAAAGCTTGAGGAACTAGCGGCGTCTATCCGGGAGAATGGCGTCATTCAGCCGATTATTGTCTGCCGCGGCCAGCGCGGCTACAAGATTGTCGCCGGCGAGCGCCGCTGGCGGGCTGCACGACTGGCCGGACTGTCGGTTATCCCGGCCATTATCCGTGAACTGACGGAGCTTCAGGTCCTTCAGCACGCCCTGATCGAGAATATCCAGCGCCAGGACCTCAATCCGCTGGAAGAGGCGTATGCCCTCGACCGGCTCATCCGTGAACATCAGCTGACCCAGGAAAAGCTTTCAACCGTGGTTGGTCGCAGCCGCCCGGCCATCGCCAACACACTCCGGCTCCTGAACCTGTCTGAACCAGTCCGCCAGATGCTGATGAGCGAAGCCCTGACGGCCGGCCACGCCCGTGCGCTATTGGGCATTTCCAAGCCGGAAGACCAGAAGAAGGCTGCGGAACTGGTCCAGAGCAAGGAGCTCAGTGTCCGGGAGACGGAAAAGCTGGTCAAGAAATGGCTCAAGCCGCGTACGCC
>CAYOHO010000004.1:0-19518 GCA_964403755.1 uncultured Oscillospiraceae bacterium | reverse complement strand
TCCGCGGTCAGGACCTGGCGCACGGTCTGCTCGAGCAGGGGGTTGACCAGCCGGGTCAGCTGCGGCAGGGGCAGGTCGACGCCCGACTGGAGGGTGGCGACGCAGCGCTCGATGTAGCCCTCGACGTGGTCGATGGCGATCTCGCCGGACTCGTCGGCGGCCTCGCGGAGGATGTCGCTGAGGTTCACCGCCGGCGTCTCCGGCCGGAGCGGCGGCAGTTCGTAGGTCTGTCCGGGCGCGAAGATAAAGGTGCCCTGGTCGAGGCGGCTCATCAGGCCGGCGATCTCCTGCTGGCGGGCGGCGTCGACGAAGGCCGGCTGCCGTCCCGGCGAAAGCAGGTGGGAAAAGCGGATCTCGACGGTCTGGCCGCCGGAAACGCCCGCTGCGCCGGTTCCGCTGGTTCCGCCGGTCCCGCCGCTCTGTTCGATGTGGGCCATGGCGCAGATCTTCTTGAGCTCGCTGCGCATCTGGCTCATGTTTCCGGGGTACTGGAGCGAGAGCAGGTAGCGCAGGCTTTCGCGGTCGATGCTGACCGGGCGCCGGATCCGGCTGGCTTCTGTCGTCAGGCAGTGGAAGAGATGCGCCAGCTTCTCCGGCAGGTCGCGATCGTCGAGGTCGGGCAGGTGGATGCTGACCGGCGTCAGCAGGGTCAGCCGGGCCAAGTCGGGCGAATCGGCGGGTTCGGAGGACGAGGCGATGAGCATCAGCTCGGCCGGGCGGCTGAACGAGGGCTCGCCGAGCCGGGTGAAGGTGCCGCGGTCGATAATCGTGATCAGCATCTCCTGGGCCTTGGGCGGCAGCTTGTGGAAGCCCTCGATGTGAAGGATGCCGCCGGCCGCGGCCTCGATCAGGCCCTTCTTCCCTTTCTCGTTGCCGGGGATGGCGCCGCGGGCATAGCCGACCAGCTGCGAGATCAGGTTCTGGCTGGAGAAGACGTAGTCCTGGCAGTTGAACTCGATGAACGGGGCGTCCGGTTCGAAGACGCCCGCCTTGACGGCGTAGTCGTGGATGTCGTGGGCGAACTTGGCCTTGCCGGTGCCCATCGAGCCGGTCAGGAGGATATGCAGGCCGTGGCCGGGGTAGTGGACTGCCGCCTTGGCGCGGGCGATCGCCGTCGCCAGGCTGCCATCGTGGCCGATCGTCTGGTCGAGGGCGTTCTCCTGAATCAGCCGTGCTGCGGCACGGGTGGGCTTTTCCACCAGGAAATCGGCCAGGCTCTGGCCTTTGGCGATGACGGTGGGGACGTAGCAGTCGGGATAGAGGCGGCCGATCAGCTCGCGGTCAAGGTAGAGCGTGGGGCGGCCCTGCTGCTTGAGCAGCTTGCCGTCGCGGTTGAGCTCGTTGAGTTCCTTGGAGATGTTGGTGCGGTCGATGTGCAGGCGCTGGGCCAGCTGGCTGGCATCGAGGCCGGCCGCCTTCGCCCCGCGCTCGCTGATCTGGGCCTGCGTGTGCAGCCGGACCTGCTCGTGGACGCGGTCCCGCCGCTGCTGATACGCCTGTTCCGGTCGACTGTCCATAGACGGCACACCATTCCACTGCCCGTCGGGCGGGCGCGTTCCGGGCTGAAGGAGCCGCGGTCAATATGGGGAAATTATACCATATGAGCCTGAGAACAAGGCGCCCGGGGCGAGTGGCCGTATTGTTTGGTGGCCGGGCAGCAAGGGAGCCGGGTTGCCGCGATGCCGCGATGCAAGGGACGCAGGAAAGCCGGCTGCTGTCCGGGCTGATGGCCCAGGCTTCAGCCGGCTGGCGGGATGCGTCTGTAATCGGGCGGGCGTGTCTGACTCTGGCGGCGGGCGGCTGGTTCATGGGGAATACATCTGAATCGGACGAATGGTGTCTGGCTCAGGCCGTGGGCGTCCGGTTCATGGGGAAAACCGGTCGCCTCAGGCCGGGCTGGCGTTCTCGAGCAGGTTCTTGAGCTGTTCGCAGGCGGTCTCTTCGTCGTTGCCGCTGGCGGTGATCACGACGCGGGTGCCCTTGACGGCTGCGAGCTTGAGCACGGAGACGATGCTCTTGGCGTTTACGGCCTGCTCGTCGCCGGCACGCCGGATCTGGATATCGGACTTGAACTGGCTGGCTGCACGCACGAACTTGTTGGCAGGGCGGGCGTGCAGGCCGACTTCGTCTTTGACGGTTGCTTCAATCAGGTGCATGGGCTGGTTTCGATCGCTCCCTTCTCTGGATTGCGCTAACTGCGCTGCGTGGGTTTGCGTCCTTATGCCTTTCGGGCAGCCTCGATGAAGGCCGCCGCGCGGGCCGGGTCGATCTCGTTCCAGAGGACGCCGTCGCGCTTGATGCTGGTGCCGATGATGACGCCGTCGCTGATCGAGAGCAGCTCGGCGATGTTTTCCTTCGTGCCGCCGCTGCCGAGGATGACCGGCACTTCGGGGTACTGCTGCTTGATCGCGGCGAGGGCCGAGGCTTGGGGCGGGAGGCCGGCGCGGGGACCGCCCATGAGGACGCCGGCGATCGGCAGGACCTGGACGCCGCTGTCGACCATCGCGGCGAGCGGCCGCGTGTCGAGGCAGGTGCCGGCGTGGGCTTCAAAGTAGGTGTAGACGCGGACGTCCATGGCATCGATCTGGCGTTGGTAGCGGAAGATCTCGGCCGGGCTGAACTCCTGCACGCCGAAGACGCCGGTGTAGGCGTTGCTGACGTAGGTGCGGATGAAGCGGGCGCCGATCGCCTTGGCCACGGCCAGGGTGGCGAAGGGGTCGATCAGGACGCCGCAGCCGAAGGGGATGCTGAGCTCGCCGGCGACTTCGGTGGCGATGCGCACGTAGGCGGCGACGATCTCGGGACCGACCTTGCTGAGGTAGGGGCGGTCGCCCTCGTTGGCGAAGACCGCTGCGTCGAAGCCGCAGTCCATCAGCGCCTTCGCGTCGCCCTTGAGCTGCCTGACATGGTCGCGCAGCGTCTTGGACGGGTCGTAGAAGGGGGTTCCGGGCAGGGGCGGCATGTGCAGGCAGCCGATGACGGGCTTGCCGGTGCTGAAGGTGCGTGCGTGTTCGTTGAGAAGCATGAATCAAAATCCTCCGGGTTGCTGTTTTGGGGAATGCATCGCCGGGGCGGCCGCTTTCACGGCCGTCCGGGCGACGTTTCCCAGCGTGAATGGGGCATGTGTGGTGGCGAAGTAGCAGGTTGTCCGGGCGATCGGTTCCCGGGGTGCAGGGGCTGCGGTTCCCCGGGCGATTGGTTCTCAGGATGCACGGGCTGCGGTTGTCCGGGCGATCGGTTCTCAGAAGGAACCGGTCAGACGAGGACGTTGAGCAGCGAGAGAACGAGGGCGGCGAGGGCGAGGACGATCATCATCTTGGTCGGCGAGAGGCCTTTCTTCAGGAGGAAGAAGACGCCCAGGAACAGGGAGAGCGGCAGGAGGCCAGGCAGGATCGTGTCGAGGATCGGCTGCATCGGGGTGGGCTTGGTGTTGGCCCAGACGATCGCCAGCGGGGTGGAGATCGGGATGCGCTGGACGACGAGGCCGCCGAGGACCATCATGCCGACGGCGCCGAAGCCTTCGGAGATGACCTTGACCAGGTTGTTGCTGAGCAGGTTGGTGACGGCGTTCTTGCCCAGGCGGTAGCCCGAGAAGTAGGCGAAGTAGCTGACGCCGACGGCGTAGGCGGAGAAGAGCAGGACGAACAGGATCGGGCCGAGGGCGAGGCCCTTGATGGCCATATCGATGCAGATGCCGAGCAGCACGACCTTGATCATGCTCTGGGTGACGGCGTCGCCGATGCCGGCGAGCGGGCCCATCAGCGCGGTCTTGATGTTGGTGATCGCGTCGGGCTCGATCTCGGCGCCGTTGGCCTTCTCCTCTTCGAGGGAGGCGACGATGCCGCCGATCATGGAGCCGAAGGAGTTCTCGGTGTTGAAGAAGCCCATGTGGCGGGTCAGGCCCTCGGCCAGCTTCTCCTTGTCGTTCTTGTAGAGGCGCTTGAGGATGGGGATCATGCTGTGGCAGAAGGCCAGGCCCATCAGACGCTCGTAGTTGTAGCAGGAGTTGCTGAAGCTGTTCCAGATGAACCAGGACTTCAGCAGGTCCTTGCGGGTCAGGGATTTCTTGGTGTCAACGCTGGGGATCGCTCCCGCGTCAATTGTCGCCTGCATAATTGTTCCCCCTTGCCATGGTGTAGTAGACGTGAAGGATTCCGAAGCCGACGCCGATCAGGGCCAGCGCCATGATGTTGAGCTTGAGGTAGGCTGCCAGGGCGAAGCCGATGATGAAGAAGGGCAGCAGCGAGCGCTTGGTGAGGATCTGCATCAGCATCGCGAGGCCGAGCGCCGGGATCATCGAGCCCATCAGCTTGAGGGCGTTGATCAGCTGCATCGGGACGACGGCGAGGAACTTCTCGAGGAAGGGGGCGCCGAAGTAGAGGCAGAGGAAGGCGGGTATGAAGTAGGTGATGAACGGGATGATCTGGGAATAGACGAGGTTCATCATCCAGATCCCGCGGGTGTTGCCTTCGGCCGCGTACTTGTCGGCCTTGTGGACCCAGATCGCGTTCAGGCTCATCCGGGCGTTGAAGCAGAGGAGGCCGAGCAGGCCGAGCGGGACGGCGATCGTCAGGCCGACCTTGGGGTCGGCGTGGGCCATCATGGTCATGGCCACGCCGAGGTAGCCAGCCAGAGCCAGGTCGGATGGCAGGGAGCCGCCGATGGCGACAAGGCCGATGTAGGCCATCATGACGGTGCCGCCGACCTGGAGGCCGTAAGACACGTCACCGAGGATGAGGCCGTTGATGAGGCCGGCCACAAGCGGGCCGCCGAAATAGAAGGACCATCTGAGCCACATGGGGAACGCGGATGCGACCAGCCATGTCAGGGCAGCAATGATGATGGCATTAATCAGGTTCACGCTGGGATTCCCTCCTTTTTGGATCTGTCGATTGAGGCAGGGGCTGCGGGTTCTTTGGGGTAATGGCGAGGGCGGGGGATGGTGGTGGTGGTGTGGATGGGGATGGGGATTAGGGTCGTGGCAAGCAGCCGATGACAAGGGCGGGGTCGGATGGCGGGACAGTTCGCGCGCGGTGGGTCTTTCCGGAAGGATGGCGGGATTGGGTCTGGGCGCCTGGTTCTAAGGGTTGAGCGGGTCAGTGGATCTTTTCGGCAATGTCGATCTTGGGGTCGGTGACCAGCATCTGCAGATAGACGTGGACCTTGCTCTCGAGCAGCGATTTGGCGATGTCGATCTCCTGCGTCGACATGTAGACGTTCTTGGTGATGCTCTTGCGGTTCGGGCCGGCGCCCATGTTGCCGATGTTGAGCTCCGGCAGCGCGACGCCCTGGCTGACCAGTCCGAGGGCGGACTTGGGGTGCCGGAAAAGCAGCATCGTCCGGTCACCACCGTCTTCATTGGCTTTCAGGATCTCGGCTGCCTTGGCGACCGTGAGGAGCTGGATGTTGATGCCGGATGGGGCGGCCATGGTCAGCACCTGGGCCATGAACGGATCATTGGCGCTCTGGTCGTCGATGATCATGATTTTCTTGATCGTCAGCTGCTTGGTCCAGGACGCGATGATCTGTCCATGCACCAGCCGTTCGTCAACCCGGGACAATACGATTTTCATACCTTTACCTCCTCTCCGATGCGGTCTGTTCCAGGATGGCCGAGAAATCCTTGACGCCCATGGAACCTTCGTGGAGCGCAATCTGCTTGGCTTCGACGAGATCCGTGTGCCCCATCTGCGAGACGACCTCGAGCAGCATCGGCAGGTTCACGCCGGTCACGATCTCGATACCCATTTCATCCTTCAGCTCGCCATAGGCCCGGGCGGCGTGCAGGAAGGGGCTTCCGCCCATGATGTCGGTCAGGATCAGCGTTCCGCCGCTGGCCTGGCCGGCCCTGAGGGCGCTGACGATGCCGGCGTGGTACTGCTCCATGTCCTGGCCGGGCGCCAGGTTCAGGAAGCGCAGGGTTTCCTCATGCTCTCCGAGGATCATCCGGGCTGTGTTGACGATTTCGCCGGCCAGGTTTCCGTGACACAGGATCAGAACATTTGGCATATCTTTCACCAATTTTCTGCAGGCTGGCGGGCCTGCGGGTGGGGGCGGGGCAATTCAGTGGTGCTGGGATGCGGTGATTCAGTGGTACTGGGATACGGTGATTCATTGGTACTGGGGCCAGACTAGCACCGGTCAAATAGCGTGTCGAACAAGACGCGTTTTCGACACACTATTTATGTGTGTTAAATGAAAATGTGGGCAAATGGCATGTCTAGTCATTTTCGGAGCACTGGCAGACAGCCTGGAACGCCAGTCCGGGCGTATTCAGCGGGAATGCGGCACGAGAGATGCGGAGATTGCGTGTCGATGCGGCACACAAAAATGACACAGATCACTGACACACATGCAGTGTGCGAACTGTAATGACACACATTGTCGCGCGAATGCAGGGAAATCACCGAAGACAGGATTTAACGAAAGCAGGAAATTTCCCAAAAGGTGTCTGACACCTTTTGGGAAAAATCACCTTTGGGGAAATTAGCTCATCTGCTTGAAGTGCAGCACGCCGACGAGCACGATGATGCCCGGAACGCCGAGCGAGGCGAAACTCCAGGTCTGGGTCACGACCAGAAGGATCTGGTTCAGCACCACCATGGCGATGTAGATGTAAAGCGCCCACTTCTTCATCAGCCAGAAGCCGATCATGGCGGCGATGCCGGCGACCGACGAAACCAGCAGCGAAGGCGGATACCAGGGTCCGATCGCCTGTGCCAGCGAGCTGAAGGCGAGCGGGATGCTGAAGGCCGCGCCGATGAAGCCAATGATGCACATGATGGTGATGATGATCGGACGCTTGGCTTTGACGGTCTCTCCACCCATGGTGCTGATCCCCTTTTTGCTTTGATTATAGCGTATGGGCAATAAAAATCTGTCCCTGGCAGTCTCTTGAATGTTGAAAAATATTTCTTTTTATGTTATTCTGTATAAAACTTGTTTCCAAAACGGCGACGACAGAAGCAGATCCCAAATGAACCCTGACTGGCCTGCGTTCGGCTTGAGGTGAACGGTGGATTCAATGAACATTCTCGCTCTCGATATTGGCGGCACGGCGATCAAGTCGGCCATTGTCCGGCCCGACGGGCAGCGGACGGACCGGCGCGAGGCGCCTTCGGAAGGCAAGAAGGGCGGCGCGACCATGATGCGCAACGCCCTCGAGCTGGCCGCCACCTATTTGGCCGGCGCTTCCCATTCAGCCGACGCAGTCCCTTCGACTGACGGCCACCCCTCCCCTTCAGCCGCCACATACCAGGCCTTCGACCGGATCGCGATCAGTGTCACCGGCCAGGTCAATCCGGCCGACGGCTCCATCCTTTTCGCCAATGACAACGTGCCCAACTTCACCGGCATGAAAGTCCGCGACCTCTTCGCCGAGCGCTTCGGGGTTCCGGTCACGGTCATGAACGACGTCAACGCCGCTGCCCTGGGCGAGGCCCATTTCGGGGCGGGCGCCGGCCAGCCGGACTTCGTCTGCCTGACTTACGGCACCGGCATCGGCGGCGCCATCGTCATTGGCGGCCATGTCTACACCGGCAGCCAGGGCGCGGCCGGCGAGTTCGGCCACATGGTCACGCATCCGGACGGGCTGGCCTGCATGTGCGGCCAGATCGGCTGCTACGAGCAGTACGCCTCGACCACCGCCCTCCTGCGGACCGGCGCCGCCAAGCACCCCGACTACGCCGATGCGCGCCGGATCTTCCGCCTGCGCGCCGCGGGCGATGCTTTCGCAGAACAGCTGCTTGCCGGCTGGATCCACGAGATCTGCCTCGGGCTGGTCAACATCTGCCACATCTTCAATCCCGCCTTGCTCGTGCTTGGCGGCGGCATCCTGCAGGAGCCAGGCCTGGTCGACGAGATCAGCGCCCACCTCTACCCGATGATCATGCCGAGCTTCCGCACCGTATCCATCCGTGCCGCCAGCCTGGGCAACGATGCCGGGCTGATGGGCGCCGCTGTGCATTCGCTGCAGACGCTGCCGGCAGCAGACACTGAAGAAAGAAGGTCCTGACCCATGAGCGCTGACATCTTCACCCACATCCGGGCCCACTACAACTCGTTCACCAAAGCCGAGAAGAAGGTCGCGGACTATGTCCTGAATGATCCGAAGCCGGTCCTATACATGTCGATCACCGACCTGGCCGACGCCTGCGGCGTGGGCGACACGAGCGTCTTCCGCTTCTGCCGCGACCTCGACCTCAAGGGCTACCAGGAGTTCAAGATGGCCATCGCGCAGAGCGTCTCCGCCGATGAGGAGCAGCCGCGCGGCGCCGGTGCGTCCGGCCTCGAGAACAGCCTGCCGGACATGATCCAGACTGTCTACAACTTGAGCATCGGTGCGCTCAAGGAAACGAGCGCCCTGGTCACGGAGCAGCAGATCCAGACCGCCGTCAAGTGGATGATGGAAGCCGACCGCGTCCTGTTCTTCGGCGTCGGCGCCTCCATGATCACGGCGATGGACGGCTACAACAAGTTCATGCGCATCATGCCCAAGGTCTGCATGACCATCGACTCGCACCTGCAGTCGATGGCCGCTTCCCTGATGGGCGAGAAGGACCTGGCCATCCTCTTCTCCTACTCCGGCTCGACCAAGGACACGGTCGACATCGCCCGGCTGGCCAAGAAGCGCGGCGCCCGCGTGATCAGCATCACCCGCTTCGCCAAGTCGCCCCTGACCTCGCACGCCGACCTGACCCTGCTCTGCGGCGCCAACGAAGGGCCCTACCAGAGCGGCTCCCTGTCATCCAAGATCGCCCAGCTCTTCCTGCTCGACATCCTCTACATGGAGTACTACCGGCAGACGCATGATGAGTCAAAGCACAACCGCGCGCTGACCACGGACAGCGTGTCCGACAAGCTCTTCTGAGAACCGGGCGCCCGGTTCTACACAAATCACCACAGCCAACGGAGGTTGCCATGAAAATCCTTTATGCCGAAGACTACGCCTCAATGAGCCGCAAGGCCGCCAATATCCTCTCGGCCGTCATCATCCTCAAGCCTGACAGCGTGCTCGGGCTCGCGACCGGCTCCACGCCGCTCGGAACCTACCGCCAGCTGATCGATTGGTATCGCAAGGGCGACCTCGACTTCAGCCGCAGCCGCACGATCAACCTCGACGAGTATGTCGGCCTCAGTGCCGACAATGACCAGAGCTACGCCTTCTTCATGCGCAAGAACCTGTTCAGCCAGGTCAACATCGATCCGGCCAACACGCACCTGCCCAACGGCCTCAACGAGGATACGGCCAACGAATGCCAGCGCTACAACGAGCTGCTGCACAGCCTCGGCGGCGTCGACATTCAGCTGCTCGGCATCGGCGCCAACGGCCACATCGGCTTCAACGAGCCAGGCAGCGCCTTCGAGCGCGAGACGCACTGCGTCCGTCTGAGCGAGAGCACCATCCAGGCCAACGCGCGCTTCTTCGCCTCGCCCGACCTGGTGCCGACCCACGCCTATACGATGGGCATGAAGGCGATCATGCAGGCACGCAAGATCGTGCTCATCGCCAGCGGCGAAGCCAAGTCCGAGATCCTCGACACGGCGCTGTTCGGGCCGATCACCCCTCAGGTTCCGGGCTCGATCCTGCAGCTGCACCCCGACGTCACCGTTATCGCTGACCGCGAGGCGCTCGCTGCCATCCTCCGCAACCATCCCGAAGCCATCAGCGGCCAGCAGCCATGCTGATCCGCAACGCGCGCCTGTTCGGCGAGGACTGCCGGTTTGCCGCCGCCGACCTGCGCACCGAAGGCAGCCGGATTGCCGCTATTACGCCGGTGGAAGCGGGCGCTCAAGCCGGCAAGAACCAGCCAGACCTGGCCGTCGACTCGGGAGAACCAATCGCCCGGGATCAGGGTTACGGGTTTTCGGGCGAAGTTTTCGACGCCGCCGGCCTCTATGTCATCCCCGGCCTGATCGATATCCACATCCATGGCTGCGCTGGCCGCGACTGCTGCGACGGCCAGCCCGGCGCACTGCCGGTCATGGGCCGCTTCCTGGCCAGCCAGGGCGTGACCACCTTCCTGCCGGCGACGCTGTCGCTGCCCGAGGACCGGCTGCTGTATGCGGTCGAAGAGTTCCGCGCCTACCAGCGCGATTTTGCAGCCTCCGGCGAGGCTGCCGCGGCCGCGGGCATCTACATGGAAGGTCCGTTCTTCGCCCGCGAGAAGCGCGGCGCGCACGCCGAGGAGTTCCTGACCGACGTCAGCCTCAGCCTGTTCGAGCACCTCGACGCCGCCAGCGGCGGCCAGATCCGGGTGGCCTGCGTAGCCCCGGAAAAGCCGGGCGCCCTGAGATTCATCGCCGCCAACAAGGACCGCCTGACCCTGTCGGTCGCCCACACGATGGCCAATTACGACACCGCCGTTGCGGCCTTCCGGGCCGGCGCCTCGCAGGTCACGCACCTGTTCAACGCCATGCTGCCGTTCGGCCACCGCGAGCCCGGCGTCCCGGGCGCCGCCTTCGACGAAGGCGCCTTTGTCGAGCTGATCGCCGACGGCGTCCATGTCCACCCGTCGATGCTGCGGGCTGCGTTCCAGCTCTATGGCGCGGAGCGGGTTATCCTGGTCAGTGATGCAATGGCTGCCTGCGGCATGCCCGACGGCGACTACCGGCTCGGCAACCTCGAGGTCCGGGTCGAAAGCGGCACCGCCCGTCTGCACAACGGCACGATCGCCGGCTCGGCCACGCCGCTCATGGAGGCGCTCCGCCGCGCCGTCGGCTTCGGCATCCCGCTCGAGGACGCGGTCCGTGCCGCCACACTCAACCCGGCCCGCGCCACCCGGATCGACGGGGAGATCGGTTCCCTGGCCGCGGGCAAGCAGGCCGACCTCGTCGTCCTGAACGAGCGGCTCGAGGTCGTGCGCGTGATGCTGCGGGGGCAGTGGCTCCAATAATCCTCTTCGGCATTTTTCGGACGAAAAAGCCCTCACGGATCACCGTGAAGGCTTTTTCATTCTGGAAGACCATCATTGGGCCAATTAATAGAATTTCGAAAACATATCCTGTGCGTAATCCTTGATGTTGGCTGAAGTAAGCATGCAGTACTTCTCCTTCACGGATGCAAAATACTCGCCGATCAACTGTTTGGGAATGATTCGATTTGTCGATGCCTCTTCCGGCAGACTGCCGCGCGTTGATATCCAGGGCATTTCAACATGCGTGAATGATTCAAGTGTTTTGCCGCTGTAACAGCAGACATGCTTGACAATGCTGTCAATCATGGCCTTTTCCTCAGCTGGCATCGAGGAAATATCAGGTTCTGCCATCATGTCGATCGGACTAAAGCAGTATTCGCTAAAGCGCCGATAGATTTCACGGTAGACTGGGCCATGAACCCATGCCTCGCAATCCTCTTCGAAGATGAACTTTTTGAAAAAAGCGAAATAGAATCCCTGTATATAATATAAGGCCTTTTGCAGGGATAGCGGCGTGATGTCCTGGCACGCATAGATCAGGTATTCCGCTACCAACCCCAACTTGGATTGATCGGACGACGGAACCCAAATGAGGTTTTCCGTTGCCGCTTTGCTTTTTTCGTACGCCTTATCACTTTTCAGCTTATCCTTTCCGGATTCCAGAATGGACAGATAATAGGACGGATCCGAAAAAATCCGCTTCATTTCTTCTGAATACTGTCTGGATGGCATATCGCCATCGTAATACCGGCTAAAAGTCTGCTCACCCCAGCCGAGCAGCAATGAAAGCGGCCGCTTTCCAATGTTATATTTTTCCGGAATCGCCCGAATTTCTTCAAGCGAGATAATATCATGCCGTTTGCGATAAGCATCATACAGATTCTTCAGGTTCTCGTCTTCGATTTCCGGAACGTGGACTTCAATGCCACACTCATCGCAATAGGCGATTTTCGAAACAACCTCAAAGCTCTCGCCTTTTAGCGTTGCAGTTTCCGTTTGTTCTCTTAAAGCATATTTCACATCTTTTCTGCATTCGGGGCAAAATACCATTCTGCTGTTCATCATCAACCCTCCCTAATAACCAGACAAATCACCTGAACGGATATTCAATTGGCCGATTCAGGTTATGAAATGAAATGACGATCACCCTGGTTCCGGTCGGCAAATCGATAATATTGAATTTGGTGTAAATACTGATTTGTTTCTCCTTATCATCGACGCCATACAAAACCACTTGAGGGCAGAATACGTATAATACCTCGTGCTCAAATCCTGGCTTGATATTCATTAGCGTGTGGTAAAAGTCCTCTGGCACAATCTGCATGAGAATTCGTCGCTGCTTCTCTGACGTCAGGTTATACTCTCGGATGAGTGCGATATTTTCCTCTCGATTTTCGTTCTGCGCGATCGAGTATCTTCCAAGGCTGACGCATTCCTGAATCTTCTGCAATACAGCAGAGATATCTTCTCGCGTATAGTGCTGATTGTGATACTGACTCATTTGTCGCCTCCTCACAGTTTCATTATACGCACAAAGGTACACATAGTCAATAATTTTTGTATCAATTGATGCATTTACCGGCATGCAAAAAGCAGGAGGTTATCAGCCTCCTGCTTCATCCGGCAAGTAATTGGGTATCACATGAACGGGCGATCGGTTCCCAGGATGACCTTCTCCTAGTAGAGCTTGTCGGCCACGGCGGCAGAGGTCCGGGTCCGGTTCTCCCCCGATGGCACCTGGGTCTGCCGGAAATATTCGGCATAGAGGAAGTCGATCAGGTAGAGCTGGGATATCTTTGCGGACATCGAGCCGCCCTGCAGCGGGCTCTCCTTGGCGCCGGACTGCAGAACCAGGTCGCAGTGGCTGGCAAGCGGCGACTTGGAGAAGCGCGTGATGCCGATCACCGGAACGCCGTTCTGCCGGCAGATGCGGGCGATCTCGACGCTGTCCTTGGTGGAGCCGGAGTAGGAGATGATGATAGCCAGGTCGCGGGGCTCCATCAGGGCCGCAGTCATGGCCTGGAGGTGGCTGTCGAGGGCGCAGCTGGTCTTGCCGGTGATCCGCAGGAACTTGTTGCTGGCCGCAAGGGCGGTCGCCGATGACGAACCGACGCCGAAGAACACGACGCGGCGCGCCTGGCGGATCAGCTCGACCGCCCGGCCGGCAGCCGCCGGCCGGATCAGGTCGAAAGTCTCGCTCAGGGCGGCCATGTGGGTCGCCAGCAGCTTGCGTGCCACCTCGGTCAGTGTGTCGTCGGGGCCGATCTCGCCGGCTGGCTGCGAATCAGCGCTGCCTTCGGCCGGCGCCGACTGGGCCATGTGCATCTTGAACTCCTGATAGCCCTGCAGCCGCAAGGTCCGGCAGAAGCGGAAGACGCTCGTGTCGCCGACGGCGCAGGCATCGGCCAGGTCGGTGATCGACATGAACAGGACGTCGGTCGGCTTGGCCAGCACGTAGTCGGCGACCTTGCGCTCCGCCCGGGTGAAGGCCTGGTAGTTCCCCTGGATGCGGGTGATCAGGTCGGAGGTGGCCATGCTGGTTCCCGCGCTCAGCAGTATTTCGCGACGGCGGCGGCAATCCGGGCAGCGGCGGCCTTCACGACGGTCTCGTCCTGCGGGACGATGGCCGGCAGCGGGGCGCGCACGTCGCCGATGTCGATGCCCTGCTGGCGCAGGACCGCCTTCATCACCGAGTAGAGGTTGCCCTTGGCTGCCAGCATGTCGAGGATGATGCCGGTGATCTCGGCCTGGATCTGGCCGGCTTCCTGGATCTTGCCCGCGCGGAACAGCTGGTAGGTCTTGAGGAACAGTTCGGGCATCACGCCGTAGGTGCCGCCGATGCCGCCCTGGGCGCCGGCTGCCAGGCCGGAGAGGAACTGCTCGTCGGGTCCGTTGAAGACGGCGAAGTCAGGGCCGCCGGCCTCGCGCCAGAGCGTGATGTCCAGCACGGCCATGGACGAGTTCTTGACGCCGATGACGCGGGGATTTTTCAGCATCTCCTTGAGCAGCGGCACCGAGAGGGCAACGCCGGCCAGCTGGGGGATGTTGTAGATGATGAAGTCGGTGTTGGGGGCGGCGGCGGAGATGGCGTTCCAGTAGGCGGCGATGCCATGGTCCGGCAGGCGGAAGTAGATCGGCGGAATCGCGGCGATTGCGTCGACGCCGAGGCTTTCGGCATGGGCGGCCAGCTCCTGGCTGTCGCGGGTGTTGTTGCAGGCGACGTGGGCGATGATAACGGCCTTGCCACGGGCTTCACTCATGACCGCCTCGAGCACCTGCTTGCGCTCGGCGACGTTCTGGTAGATGCATTCGCCGGATGAACCGCCGACATACAGGCCCTGAACGCCCTTTTCGATCATATAGCGCGTGAAGGCACGGACCCGTTCACTGCTGATCTCGCCCTGCTCATCGTAGCATGCATAAAAGGCCGGAAACACACCCGAGTACTTTTCCAATTGGTTCATCCTGATCCTGCTTTCCAGCTCGTTCGAGCTTTCCTGATTTGATTCTACATATCTGACTGGCATATGGTTCGATGACTGGCTATTTATTCGATCCTCTGGATAGGGACTGCTTCGATCCTTTGGATAGGGACGGTTTCGATCCACTGGATGTGGACGGCCTGGATCCTCTGGATTTGAACGGCTTACTGAGCCTGGTTTCCCAGGGCGGCGACGAACCGGCGGGTGATTTCCAGCGGCCGGGTGATGGCGGAGCCGACAACGGTCGTCAGGACGCCGAGGTCCATGGCCTGGCGGAAGTGCTCGGGGGTCGTGATGTTGCCTTCGGCGATCACCGGCTTGCCGCTGTGCTTGACCAGGGCATCGATCATGGTGAACGGCGGCAGCGGGCAGCCTTCGGTGTAGCTCGTGTAGCCCGCCAGTGTGGTGCCGATCAGGTCGAAGCCCATGGCAGCGGCTGCCATGCCTTCCTCAACGGTCGAGCAGTCGGCCATGAACAGCTGGTTGGGATACTTGGCCCGCGCCCGGGCGAACAGGTCCGGCAGCTGGACACCGCCGGGATGGGCGCGGACAGTGGCGTCCAGGGCGATTATTTCGCAGCCGGCTTCCGCCAGCTCGTCGATCTCGGCCATGGTCGGAGTGATGTAGACGTCCGGGCAGTCTGCATAGACTTTCTTGATGATGCCGATGATCGGCAGATCAACCGTCCGGCGGATTTCGGCGATGTCGGCGACCGTGTTTGCCCGGATGCCGACGGCGCCGCCCAGGTAGGCCGCGTAGGCCATCCGCCCCATAATATAGGAACTGTGCAGCGGTTCATCCGGCAGGGCCTGGCAGGAAACCACAAGGCCTCCGCGCAGCTGTTCGATGGTTTTCTGGTTATCCTTGATCATGTGCGGCACTCCATATCGTTGATGCGCGAGCAGGTAAAATGGAAGATATTTCTTTTTTATAGACGGCTATAGGGAAATCTTAGCGTCATGACAGCCCAAATAGCAAGCCGTTTTCTTCCTAAAAAAGAAATTTCGTGTTTTCGCACAAATAAAAATTATATTTTCTGTAAACTTGTTAGATTGAAAATAATTTCCACAAGGTCTACTATTACAGTATCGAAAGCCCGAACGACGACATCGTTCAAAGCACCGAAAAACAGCCAGCCGAATCCCAACCGCTATCCAGCAGAAGCCCTTTCCAATAAGCTGATCCGGTCCCAACAGCAAATCTCAAGGAGGCAGGAAAAAATCATGAAACATCGTCGCTATTCCATTCTCGCGCTCTGTCTGCTCCTGGTCCTGAGCCTGACGCTCGCAGCTTGCGGCGGCAACTCGACAACCGCAGCCACCACCAAGGCAACCGGCACCTCGGCCGGCTCCTCGGCCGCCACCACGGCTGCCGGATCCTCTGCCACCACGGCTGCTGCCGGCGGCAAGGTCATCTACAGCAACGGCGGCCCGCAAGAGTTTTTCGAGACGCCCTGGCTGAACCCCGGTTCCTTTACCTATAACAAGGTCCTCTACGCCCGCCTGATCGTGGCCGACGAGAACCTCAACCCGGTCCCGAATGATCCTGACGCGCTGGCCACCTACCAGTACAGCACCGATGGCAAGACCCTGACCTTCAACCTCCGCGACAACGCCTACTGGCACGACGGCAACAAGATCACGCCGGAAGACATCAAGTGGAGCATCGAGTATGCTGCCAAGACGGCTGTCCTGAACGCTGTCTTCTCCGCTACCTTCAAGGCCATCGCCGGCAGCGAGGGCGGCAAGGCCGCCACCTTCAGCGGCATCAAGATCGATGGCAGCAAGATCACCATCACCTTCGATTCCATCGCCCCCGACGCCCTGCTCACCTTCACCCAGTTCGCCCCCCTGCCGAAGAAGTACCTCGCCGACGTCGACCCGCTGAAGATTCAGCAGGCTGCCTTCTTCCAGAAGCCGATCGGCTCGGGCCCCTTCTACGCGGCTGATGTCCAGATGAAGAACTTCACCACCCTGAAGCCCTTCGACAAGTACTACAACGGCGTGGCCAAGTTCAACATCCAGCTGCTGCCCAGCGCCGGCGACAGCGACGCCAACCTCGTCACCCGCGTCAAGTCCGGCCAGCTCGACTATGGCTACACCAAGAACGTCGCCGACCTGCAGAGCCTCAAGGGCGTCTCCGGCATCACCGTCACGCCGGTCAACGTCCGCTACACCCGCCTCTTCTACCTCAACAAGTTCGCCAAGGCTGACGGCAAGCCGTCACCGCTCGCCGACGTCCGCGTCCGCCAGGCCATCCGCTACGCGATCGACATGAAGTCCATCTGTGAAGGCCTGTTCAAGGGCGCCGCCATTCCGGCCGATGTCCTGATCCCGGGCGATTCCGACAAGGCCACCGGCCTCAACAAGTACACCTACGACACCGCCAAGGCCAAGCAGCTGCTGGCCGATGCCAAGTGGGACTCCAAGACCGTCATCAAGGTTGTCTACTACTACACCGATCAGGCCACCGTTGACCTGATGACCGCCATCCAGGCCTACCTCAAGGCCGTCGGCATCACCATGGAGTTCAAGCTGGTCGAAGGCGACCTCGCCACCATCCTCTGGAAGGCTCCGGCCGACCAGGTCAAGGGCCCCTCGGCCGTCGACTGGGACATCGCCTATGCCGCCAACGCCGCCCTTTCCCTGCATGAGTACTACAACCGCTACCGCACCGGCAACTCGTCCAACTCGCACACCCCGCAGGATGAGAAGCTCAACGCGCTGATCGACGCGACCAATGCCTCGGCTGATGTCAATGTCCAGCTCGACGCCTTCAAGAAACTCAGCCAGTACGAGAACGAGTCGATGTTCACCATGGCCCTCTACTACCAGCCGATCTTCATGATCACCAGCAGCAAGGTTGGCGACGTCAAGAAAGGCAACCCGCAATTCTGCTACAATTGGAATATCCAGAACTGGAACATCAAGTAATCAGCTGAATCAACCGGAAGCCTGAATGAAGGGGGAAGGGCTGGCAGCCCGCCGGTCCTTCCCCCTTTTCCAGGAGCCAGCACTCATCTGAAACCAGTCCCGGCCGGGAACCGATCTCTATCGGGAACCGATCTCTGCCGGGAATCAATCTCTGTCGGAATTCAATCTCTACGGGAACCAGTCCACTGGAGGGGTCCGCATGCTGAAGTTCACCCTGAAAAAGATCCTGGCCATGATCCCCATGGCCCTGATCATCTCCTTCCTGATCTACCTCGGCCTCGAGCTGACGCCGGGCGATGCCGTCTCCTACATGATCCCTCCCGACCAGCTGGCCAACGTCTCGCCGGAAAAGCTGGCCGCCATCCGCGCCCTGTACGGCCTCAACGATCCGTTCATCGTCCGCTACTTCCACTGGCTGCTGGACCTGGTCCGGGGCAACTTCGGCTTCTCGATCACCAACGGCGTCTCGATCAAGCAGATCCTGCTCGACACCTTCCCCGCCACGCTCGAGCTGTCGGTCGCCGCCCTGGTGATCTCGACCCTGCTCGGCAGCTTCCTCGGCATCATCAGCGCGATCAAGCGCGGCTCGATCGCCGACAACACCCTGACCGTCGCCGGCATGCTCGGCGTCTCGATCCCGCAGTTCTTCCTCGGCATGGTCAGCATCCTCTTCTTCGCCCTCCAGCTCAAGTGGCTGCCGATCGGCGGCCGGTCCATGCCCGGCCAGACCGACTTCCTGAGCCATCTCCGCTTCCTGATCCTGCCGGCGCTCGTGCTGGGCATCACGCTGACCGCCGGCGTCATGCGCTACTCGCGTTCGAGCATGCTCGACACCATGAACAAGGACTATATCCGCACAGCCCGGTCCAAGGGCCTGCCTGAATGGCGTGTCAACCTGGTCCACGGCTTCCGCGTCGCCATTACGCCCGTCGTCGTCCTGATCGGCTTCCGCCTGCCGATGCTGATCGGCGGCTCGGTCGTCATCGAAACCATCTTCCAGTGGCCCGGCATCGGCAATGCCTTCAACACCGCCGTCCGCGGCCAGAACTACCCGCTGGTCATGACCATCGCCCTGTTCACGGTCTTCGCAGTCCTGATCGCCAGCCTGCTGGTCGATATCCTGACCGCTGCGCTCGACCCCCGCGTCAAATTGCATTAAGGAGTGGCTATGAACACGATCGACAGGCCCATGCCCCGCACCGCTCTGGACCGACAGTTTGACCGCATCCGTGCCCGCGAGGAAGCCGGGCTGAACGGCAAAAGCAAGATGAGCCGCGCCCTGCGCAAGCTCCTCGGCAACCGCCTGGCCATGGTCGGCCTGGCCATCTTCCTCCTGATCCTGCTCTCCTGCATCTTCGCCCCGCTGCTGACCCGCTACGACCCGCTCGGCGTCGACATGCGCTCCCTGCTGCAGAAGCCGTCGGCCACGCACTGGTTCGGCACCGACAAGCTCGGCCGCGACGTCCTGACCCGCGTGCTCTACGGCGGCCGCATCTCCATCTTCGTCGGCCTCGGCTCGGCCCTCGGCGCCGCCACGATCGGCGTCCTGCTCGGCGCCTACGGCGGCTACAAGGGCGGCTGGTTCGACAAGACGGTCATCCGCCTCTCCGAGATCTTCATGTCCTTCCCCCAGCTCATCCTCGTCATGATGCTGGTCTCGATCTTCGGCCAGGGCCTCTCCAACCTGATGTTCATCTTCATCCTCACCGGCTGGGGCAGCGTCTACCGCCTGACCCGCGCCCGCATGCTCTCCCTGCGCGAGGAGGAGTACGTCCAGTCCCTCAAGAGCTTCGGCCTCAACGACTTCAAGATCTGCTACAAGCACATCCTGCCGAACGCGGTCAGCCCGATCGTCGTCAACATCACCCTGAGCACGGCCATGTTCATCCTCGAGGAGTCCGCCCTCAGCTTCCTCGGCCTGGGCGTCCCGCTCGAGATCGCCACCTGGGGCAATATCCTCAACGCCTCCCAGGACCTGTACACCCTGCAGAACACCTGGTGGCTCTGGCTGCCGGTTGGTGTCACGATCTCCCTGTTTGTCATGAGCATCAACTTCGTCGGTGACGGCCTGCGCGACACCACCGACCCGACGCAGCAGGGATAAAGGAGGAGCCAGCATGGAGCCCAAGCCCACCCCCGGCCTGAAGCCGACATCCGCAACCGGCGCCGAGCCGAAACCCGTCATTT
>CAYOHO010000003.1:0-19679 GCA_964403755.1 uncultured Oscillospiraceae bacterium | reverse complement strand
ACATGCAGCGCCACTTCCGGGTCAGCGACATCATCGGCCGCATCGGCGGCGAGGAGTTCGCCGTCTTCCTGCCCGGCAGCAGCCAGGCACAGGCTGGCCGCCTGGCTGAGCGCTTCCGCGAGGCGGTGATGGCAGAACCGGTCGATTATGGCTCGAGCCATCTGAATGTGACCGTGAGCATCGGCGTCGCTGAGCTCACCAGCGCGTCCGAAGATCTCGAAGGTCTGCTGTATGAAGCGGATACGGCGCTTTATGAGGCCAAGAACAGCGGTCGCAACCGCACCGTCCTGAGCCATGCCGTCCCTTCCGCCGTGGAGCCGGTCGAGCGGACCGTCCCCGTCATGGCCTTTCAAGCCTGATCAGACGACAGGCACATGAACAAGGGGCATGCAGCCATGTGGCACTGCATGCCCCTTTTCGATTCAGGGCATCTGGTCAGGATCTGCGGTCCGGAAGCCGGTCAGGATCTGCGGTCCGGCAACCGGTCAGGGGTTGCTGTCCGGCAGCTTCGGGTCGGGATCGCGGATCGGTGGCGGCGGCGGGATCGGAACCGGGGCAGGCGGTTCCGGATTCGGAACACGGATGGTGGTCAGGCGATCCTCCGACTGACGGGCCGTACTGGCCATCTTCTCATAGTAGGAAAGCACCTTGTCGGCGACCTTGCGGAAGACCGTGCCTTCGGGGTACCGGCCGTTTGCGTCCGGCTCGCCGGCCGGGATGCCGGTGAGCAGCTCGATGCCCTCCTCGATCCGCCTCACGGCATAGAGATGGAACTTGCCATCGCGGACAGCCTCGAGAATCTCCTCCTTCAGCATCAGGTTGTCGATGTTCTGGACCGGGATGACGACACCCTGGTCACCGGTCAGGCCCTTGGCGGCACAGACGTCGAAGAAGCCCTCGATCTTCTCGGTGGCGCCGCCGATCGGCTGAACGAAGCCCAGCTGGTTGACCGATCCGGTCACGGCCAGGCTCTGCCGGATGGGGATGCCGGACAGGCTGGAGATGATGGCGTAGAGCTCGGCGCAGGAGGCGCTGTCGCCATCGACCCCGCCATAGTTCTGCTCAAAGGTGATCTGGGCGGTGAGCCCGAGCGGGGCGTCCTGGGCGAACTTGCTGCCGAGGAACCCGGCCATGGTGAGCACGCCCTTGGAATGGATGTTGCCGCTCATATCGGTCTCGCGCTCGATGTTGATGATGCCGCCGCGGCCCATGTAGGTGACGGCCGTGATGCGCGAAGGCTGGCCGAACATGTAGCCGCCGATGCCAAGCACCGAAAGGCCGTTGACCTGGCCGACCACGGCGCCGTCGGTGTCGATCAGCAGCTTGCCCTTGCGGATCATCTCCTGGATCTTCTCCTCGATGCGGTTGGAGCGGTACTTGCGCTCGCGGATCGCGCGGTCGACGTGTGCGGCTTCTACCTGGCTGGACTTTTCGGCCTTGGCCAGGTTGTCGGCCTCGTAGACGACTTCCCCGACGTCGTTGAAGCGGGTCGAGAGCTTGTTCTGGTCGCCGGCCAGGCGCGAGCCGTACTCGACGATGCGGGCCATGGCCTGGCGGCTGAACGGCTTGAGCTGTTCGTTCTGGACCATCGAGCTGACAAATGAGGTGTACTTGCAGAGGTTCTCGCCGTTGCGCTGCATCTCGACGTCGAAGTCGACCTTCACCTTGAACAGCTTTGAGAAGTCCTCGTCCATGGTCATGTAGAGATAGAGCATCGGGCTGCCGATCAGGATGACCTTGACGTTGAGCGGGATCGGCTCCATGCGCATGGTGGCGGTTGGCACATAGCGGTACTGCTCGCCGATGTTCTCGACCACCGCCTGGCGGTACTTGATGGCCCGCTTGAGGGTGTCCCAGACAAACGGCTCGGTCAGCACATCCTTGGCCTGCAAGATGAGGTAGCCGCCGTTGGCGCGGTGGATTGCGCCCGACCTGGCCATGAGGAAGCTGGTGGTCAGCGCCATCAGCTGGTTCCGGTACTCGACCTTGCCGAACAGGTTGTAGTAGTAGAGGAAAGGCTCGACCACCACCGGTGCGCCGATGGTGCGCTCGTTGTTGACGAAGAGGTTGACCTTGTAGCGGATGAAGTCGTCCTCGGCGTCGCGCTGGGGCATGAGCATGGCCAGCTGCGGGTTCTGCGGCTGCGTGGCCTCCTTGAAGATCTCATGGTTCTCCTCGACATCCTTGAGGACATTGTCCAGGTATTCGGTGATCTTGGGGAAACCGGCGTACTTTTCCTTGAGCCGCTGGATCTGCGGCAGGGCGGCGTACATCGCGATCTGCTTCTCGAGGCTGACGACCTTCTCCTTGGCATCCTTCTCCAGGACGCGTCCGGCATGCAGGGCATCCTCGAGCTTCTTTTCGAGCTTCTGGCCGCGCTCCTCGAAGCTGTGCCGCTCCTCGAGCGGAAGCTGCTCGAACTCTTCCGGCGTCAGCGCCTTCTCTTCCTTGGCCGGCACGAGAAGGAACCGCCCGGGCACCTGCTTGAGCATGAAGCCGGCGCCGCGCGCCTCGATCTCCAGCGCATTGAAAGTCTCCTGGAGCTTGGCCTGGGCATCCTCGACCACCTGGTCCTTCTGCTGCTCGTAGTCGCTGCTTTCGAATGCCTTGGGGATGACCGAGCGCAGGTCCTTGACCAGCTCATCCATGTCCTGCTGGAAGATGCGGCCCTGTCCGGGCGGCAGCGCGACGGCCAGGGGATTGTCCTTGTCATTGATGTTGTGGATGTAGCACCAGTCGTCCGGCACCTTGCCGCCGGCCGCGATCTGCGTGACGACCGACGAGACGTAGGTGTTCTTGCCGGTGCCCGGCGGGCCGACGACGAAGATGTTGTAGCCGGGCGCATCCATGTCGAGGCCGAACTTCATCGAGCGCACGGCACGGTCCTGGCCGATCACGCCCTCGAGCGGCGGCACATCCATCGAGGTCTGGCAGAAGCTGAGCTCCTGCTCGCAGTCGCAGACGCGCTTGAGCTGTTCCAGGGGAATGGCGTACTTTTCTGCTGGCACCATAGGTTCCTCCCGTCTTTGGCTTCTGAGCGGCCGTGGCGCCTCCCGGCGGCGGACAGTCAGCCATGTTCCTCAGGAAAGGTCGGGGTTTTCGGTGCATACGGTCGGCAGGGTGATGGGAAAGGACAGGCGACCTGCCATCATGGCCGCCCGGGCGGTTCCGGGGCGGAATGGACAGGCAGCCGGGCGGCTCCGGGGCGGAATGGACAGGCAGCCGGGCGGCTCCGGGGCGGAATGGACAGGCAGCCGGGCGCGACAGGTGTCCCTGCTCCGATTATAGCACTGACGCAGTCATTTTCACGGGCTGAATAGGCACAACTCACGGTGGCGTCCTGTCCAGTGCCGGTCTGCCCCAAGGCGTCCTGTCCGGCCGGAATCCTTCTGGCCTGTGGCCCGGCGGGCGGAATGCGCTGGACGGGGCGTTTTCAGGCTGACCTGAAGGACAGATCGGCGACCCCGGTATCGTTTCCGGAGCGCCTGAAGCGTCTTCCTCGTGCAGGATGCACAGGCGTCTGCCTGCAAAATGGGCAACAACCCCACAGAATATGGATTGATCATCACGAAGTTGTCGTACATAATGAACGTATATCATCCAGCAGCATCTGCCCGGCCCGATGCAGGTTCGACCCGCCACGGCAGATGCCGGATTCGCCCGGAATGCGGCCCGCGCACCTGGCGAAACCCGGGACATGCCGCCACCGGAAGCCTGTGGAATTATGAAGAAAAGCCAAAGGGGGATCTTTCCATGAAACTCAGCCTTCAGGACTTGCAGAACAAGGAGCAGTGGACAGCAAAGGGATACCAGCTGCCGAAATACGACATCGAGGCCGTGCGGGCCAAGACGCTGGCCGAGCCCATGTGGATCCACTTCGGCGCCGGCAACATCTTCCGCGTCTTCCCGGCCGTCCTCCAGCAGCGGCTGCTCAACGAAGGCCTTTCAGATCGCGGCATCATCGTCGGCGAAGCCTTCGACGAGGAGATCATCGACAAGGCCTACACGCCGTTCGACAACCTGAGCCTCATGGTTTCGCTCAATTCCAACGGCAGCATCGACAAGGAAGTGGTCGCCAGCGTTGTGCATTCGGTCAAGGCCAGCTCCGGTCTCGCCGAGCTTGTCAAGTTCTTCCAGCAGCCGTCGCTGCAGATGGTCAGTTTCACCATCACCGAGAAGGGCTATTCCGTGAAGGGTGCTGATGGCAGCTATTTCAAGTGGATTGCCGCCGACCTCGATGCCCTGCCCGCGAAGCCGAACAGCCTGATCAGCCTGCTCGCCCTGCTGCTCAACGAGCGCTACAAGGCCGGCGAACTGCCGATCGCCCTCGTCAGCATGGACAACTGCTCCCACAACGGCACGCGGCTTTATGACGCCGTCATGACCTTCGCCAATGCCTGGGCCCACAAGGGACTCGTCGAGAGCGGCTTCATCGCCTACCTCAACAATCCCAAGTGCGTCTCCTTCACCTGGAGCATGATCGACAAGATCACCCCGCGCCCGTCCGATGTGGCGAAGAAGATGCTCGAAGCCGACGGCTACGAGAGCACCGGCATCATCGTCACCGCCAAGAACACCTACACGGCCTCGTTCGTCAATGCCGAGCCCACCCAGTACCTGGTCATCGAGGACTGGTTCCCCAATGGCAAGCCGGCGCTGGATAAGGCGGGCGTCATGTTCACCGACCGCAAGACCGTCGACAAGGTCGAGACCATGAAGGTCACGACCTGCCTCAACCCGCTGCACACCGTCATGGCCATCTATGGCTGCCTGCTGAACAAGCCGACGATCGCCGACTGCATCCAGGACCCGCAGCTCAAGGCCTTCGTCGAGAAGGTCGGCTATGTCGAGGGCATGCCGGTCGTCGTCGACCCGGGCATCATCAAGCCCGAGGCGTTCATCAAGACTGTGCTCGAGGAGCGCTTCCCCAACCCGTTCCTGCCTGATACGCCGGAACGCATCGCCACCGACACGTCGCAAAAGATTCCCGTCCGCTTCGGCGAGACGATGAAGTCTTACCTCAAGAAGGGCGGCAAGGAAGAGCTCCAGAAGCTCGAGTTCATTCCCCTGTTCATCGCCGGCTGGCTGCGCTACCTCTTCGGCTGCGATGACAACTGCAAGGAGATGAGCATGAGCCCCGATCCGATGCTTGAAGAGCTCCAGGCCAAGCTCCACTGGATCAACCTTGGCAGCAAGGGCCCCTTCGAGGAAACGCTCAATCCGATCCTCGCCAACGCCAACATCTTCGGCATCGACCTGGTCGCCAACGGCCTCGCCCCGAAGGTCATCGGCTACTTCACCGAACTGGTCGCCGGCCCTGGCGCCGTGCGTGCGACCCTGAAGAAGTACCTGCCGGGCTGAACCGACCATCCCTGACAAGCCAGAGCCTCAAACCATCAGTCACGTAAAGCAGGCTGGAGCCGCGCATCCCGGATGCGCCGCTCCAGCCTTTTCCTTATGGCCGCACAGGACCAGCCCACCCTTTGGGGGTGCATGGTTCCGCCACTTTTCTGCATGGTTCATGCCTGACCAGCGTTATCAATCATCACCAGTCAGGCGAAGAAGCCGCTCCAGTTCCCGCTGGGACTTCTGCAGATCGCGAAGCATCTGCTGAATGGACCTTCGCTTCCGGACCTTCAGCATCAGGTCTCCAATGTCAACGTCATGGACATGGATATACTTGTTCACCACTTTTCCGTTCTCTCGGTATACCCAATAGAAATACAGGTAGCCCTTGACGATTTTCGTCGTGATGGATCCTCGCGGTAGCGTCGCAAGCACTCTGCGATAATTCGACTGCATCTGCAGATTGCGCTTGAGCTCCTCCTGGATGACCGACCGGATGATGAACATGTTTTTTCCTGCCCGTATCATACAAAAACATTTGCTGCGCCTTCATGTAGCCTAACTCATTCGTGTAGCCTAACTCATTCGTGTAGCCTAACTCATTCGTGTAGCCTAACTCATTCATGTAGCCTAACTCAGAGGAAAAGACGCATGCTGGGCAGTCATTCGACAATGGGTGCCAAAAAAGCAAAAGACAGACAGGAAGTGACCGATAAGCCGAAATCCGGAAAATCGCCGCATCTGATCGTCCAATGCATGACAAATCCATGGTTGCGCGAAATTGTAGGATAACTCGAGGAAAACGACGCACACAATTGGCCAATCAAATCGGATCAAGCCCACTGGCCAGCCAAATCGGATTGAGCCCGCGTCACCTCCGGTTTGTGCTGTCACACAAAAAGCCGCGTCCCAGTGCCTGTGATGGCGGCCGGGACGCGGCTGACAAGCCTGCGAGGAGGCTTGTTAGGTAAGTAAGGGAATGCGTCTGGCTCAGAAGACGTGGATGGCGATTTCGGCGTCGGCGGCGAGCAGCTTCTCGAGCTCGTCGTCCAGCTTGAGCAGCGTGAGCGAGAAGCCGGCCATCTCGAGCGAGGTGCAGTATTCGCCGACATAGTTGCGCACGATCTCAAGGCCCTTGTCGGCGCACTTCCTGGCCGCGAGGCCGTAGAGCAGGTAGAGCTCGCTGATCGGGGTGCCGCCAAGGCCGTTGATCATGACGGCGATGCGGTCGCCCCTCTGGAACGGCAGGTCGCTGCTGACCGCTTCGAAGACTTCATCCATGATCTCGCCGGCGCTGCGCATCCTGTCGCGGCGGCGGCCGGGCTCGCCGTGGATGCCGATGCCGAACTCCATCTCATCGTCGGCGATCTGGAAGATGGGCACCCCCTTGGCTGGCGGCGTGCAGGAGCTGAGCGCCACACCCATGGTGCGGACCATGCTGTTGACCTTCTGGCCGAGGGCGACCAGTTCCTCCAGGGAGGCACCCTGTTCCGCCGCCGCCCCGACGGCCTTGATGACGAAGAAGTTGCCGGCGACGCCGCGGCGCCCGACCGTGTAGAGGCTGTTGGTGACAGAGACATCATCGTCGACGACCACGACGCCGACCTTGATGCCCTCCATTTCGGCCATCTCGCGCGCCATGTCCCAGGCCATCCGGTCGCCCTGGTAGTTGTTCACCAGATGGAGGACACCCTTCGGCGAGTTCATCAGCCGGGTGCACTCAAGCACGTAGTCCATCGGCGGCGCCGCAAAGACGTTGCCCGGGCAGGCTGCATCGAGCATGCCCTTGCCGACGGCCATGATGTGGGCTGGCTCATGGCCGCTGCCGGAACCCTGGATGATCGAGACCTTGTCCAGGCTTGGCATGTCGGCGCGATAGATGATGTTGTACTCGGGGACCCACTTCAGCTTGCCCTGGCTGGCCGCGACAACGCCTTCCATCATGTCCCGCACAAAGTCTTCCGGTTTGTTCATGAACTTTTTCATGGCCTGAAGCTCCTTTCTGATGACCGCCGCGGTTCTGCATCATGCATCCTGCGGTTGCGGTTCGGGAGGAATAGGGGGTGGAATGGGTCGGGGAAAGGCTGCTGGCTGGTTTAGGCCGCCCTGGCCTGAAACTTGGCTTTGGCTGGATGAGTGCCGTTCGGGTCCGGTCAGGCCTCGGCGCGCAGCCGGGCGGCAACGGCCTTGGCCATGTCGCCGACGGCGACGATGCCAGGATCATAGGTGCCGATGCTGCGCTCGCCCGTGAAGGACTGCCGCCCGCGCTTCGCAATCCAGTCCTTCGTTGTTTCACGGGTCTGGAAGGCCGCTTCGGCGGCCGCATCGAGGGCATTGTAAAGCGAGTCCTCGCCGGCGGCCAGCGACTGCTCGAAGCTCCTGACGATGGCATCCAGTGCGTCGAGCAGGGTCTTGTCTCCGGGAACTGCACCGCCGCGGGCGGTGATGCCCTGCATGGCCGACTGCAGCATGGCAACGGCATCGGTCAGCGCCAGCTCGTCCTTGCCGCGCGCTCCGGCGCCGCAGCGCATGAACAGCGTGCCCCAGACCGGGCCGGAGCTGCCGCCCGTCTTGCTGACGATGACGGAAGCGACGCCGAGAAGGAAGCTGCTGATGCTGGAATGGTCGAGGGCATCCCACTTCTCGATCAGCGCCCGGTAGCCGGCTGCCAGGGAGGTGCCGAAGTCGGCATCGCCCATGACGGCGTCCAGGTCGGAAAAGTAGGTTTCGTTGGCCAGGGCGACATCAGCCATGGTCCGGACGATCGTTTCCACCTGCTTCTGTGTCAGTTTCTCCATCCATCCGTCTCCTTTCGCGCGGTCTGCGGCCGCGGTCCGGCAGCAGACACGACTTCAAGTTCATGATAGCGTACTGGACCGGAAAGCGGTAGTTGCGGGCTGAGAAACCGCGAAACACAGGCGCAAAGATCAGGCACCGGATACCGGACTGGTTAACCGGATCCGGCAAATGCGCTATCATGAGAACAGCCGCCAGAACGCCGGTAAAACCCCTGAACCGGCCGATGGCCATCAAGGAGGCCTGACATGCTGCCGATCTCGATCGATCCCGAACTGAAACGACTGCATCCGAGGTCCGCCCTCGGCTGCCTGCAGGGACTGGCCTGCGTTGGCCCGAGCCCGGCCGGCCTGGAGGCGGAACTCACGGAAATCTGCGCCGCAATCGGGGCGCAGCTGAAGATCGAGGACATCGCCCGGCAGCCGCACATCGCCGATACCCGCACGGCCTACAAGGCGTTCGGCAAGGATCCGGCCCGCTACCGCTGCTCCTGCGAGGCGATGATGCGCCGCTGCGTTCAGGGCAAGGGCCTCTACCGGGTCAACAGCCTTGTCGACATCAACAACCTCGTATCTCTGCGCAGCGGGCTGTCGATCGGCCTCTATGACACGACCCGCATCGAGGGGCCGGTCGTCTGGTCAGTCGCCGCACCGGAATGCAGCTATACCGGCATCGGCAAGGACGCCCTCAACCTGCAAGGCTTGCCGGTGCTTTCGGATGCGGCCGGTCCGTTTGGCAATCCGAGCAGCGACAGTGAGCGCACCCGGATCACGGAAGCCACCGGCAGCTTCCTGCTGGCCATCTTCTCGTTCAGCGGTGCGGGGGCGCTTCCGGCGCTGCTCGACCAGACAGCCGCCCTGGTGGCTCGATATGCCAGCGGCAGCGGGTTCAGCCAGTGGATCCTCGAATGACGGAAAGCGCAGGAAAGGATATGGATATGAGCGATCACGGCGAACATGACCACGGGGACCACATTCACAGCAGCCATGACCATGGGAACCACAGTCACAGCGATCATGACCACGAGAACCGCAGTCACGGACACAGCCATGACCACGGACACAGCCATGACCACGGACACAGCCATCGCGACCTCTCCGGGCGTAAGATCTTCTGGGTGACGATCCTCAACCTGGTGATCACGATTGCGGAAGCCATTGGCGGCCTTCTCTCGGGCAGCCTCGCGCTGCTTTCCGACAGCCTCCACAACCTAAGCGATACGGTGGCGGTCGCCCTGAGCTACTTCGCGAACCGGATCGCCCGACGGCCGAAAAACCCGCGCCTCACCTACGGCTACCAGCGGGTCGAGATCCTGGCGGCCCTGCTCAATTCGCTCGCCCTGCTGGGGATCTCGACCTACCTGATCTTCGAGGCCATCCAGCGCTGGCGGTCGCCCGAAACGATCGACAGCACCCTGATGCTGGTTGTGGCTGTCATCGGCCTGATCGCCAATCTGGTCTCCGTCGTTCTGCTCGAAGCCGATTCACACCACAGCCTGAATATCCAGTCCAGCTATCTGCACCTGCTCAGCGACACTGTCTCCTCGGTTGGTGTCATCATCGGCGCCCTGGCGATCCGGTTCTGGCACATCGTCTGGATCGATCCGCTGATCACCCTGGTCATTGCCCTGTACATCATCTTCCGGGCCTGGGAGGTGCTGCGCGGCATTGTCGACATCCTGATGCAGACCTCGGCGAATCTCGACTATGAACGGATCCGCACCGAGATCTGTGCCATCGGCCATGTGCGCGACCTGCACCATGTCCACACCTGGATGATCAATGAAAGCACGATCTTCTTCGAAGCCCACATCAAGCTCGATGAGATGCCGCTTTCGCAGGTGCAGACCATTACCGAACGCATCGAGCACCTGCTGGTCGAGGAATACGGCGTCAGCCATGTGACCCTGCAGGCCGAGAGCTATTCCTGCGAAGGCGAGGACTCCTGCCGGATCTGATGTCCGGGAGAACCGGATGCCCAGCCGGCTTCCGGCAGCATGCCCGGTCCAGACTCAGCCCCGGCCCAGACTCAGCCCTGGCCCAGACTCAGCCCCGGCCCGGACGCATGCCGCCCTGACCGCCATTTCCGCCCATGCCACCACCCATGCCACCGCCCATTCCGCCGCCCATGCCGCCGGCACCGGACGTGGTCAGCACGCCGGAGAGAGTGAGGCTGGCGACCTGAGTGCCGCCGCTGTATGTGCCGCCCTCATAAAGGCCGTCCTTCAGCGTGCCGGTCGACTGGCCGCCGGTCCATACCGTGCAGGTGCTGCCGCTCTTCAGGGCCGCCGAGCTGACCACGATCGACTGGAAGACCTTGTCGGACCTGAAGGTGGCGATATTTTCACCCGAGGCCGTCTGGACATGGATCAGGGTGCCGGCCGGCTGCGAAGCGCTGAGGTTGACCAGGATCGAGTTGACGGTCGATGGCGAACCGGGCGCCTGGGCCATGCCGGAGCTGCCGGTGGCGACAATCATGCCGCCGGTCAGATTGAAGCTGCCGAAGTCGAGCGCACCGTTGTTGTTGGCGGTTGGGCCCTGGACGAGAAGCGTGCCGCCGCTCATGCTGATGCTGCCGTTGGCGTCGACGCCGTCGCCATCGGCATTCACCACGATGGTGCCGCCGCCGATGACCAGCGAGCCGGAGCTGCTGGCGAATGTGTTCTGGCCCGGACGTCCGTTGACGGAGGAGCCGTCGGCGCCGCCGGAGACATTGATGCCGTCGTCACTGGCCTTCAGGCGGATGGTCCCGCCATTGAGCGTGATCTGGCTGCTTTCGATGCCCTCATAGCTCCTGCTGATCGTGATGGTGCCGTTGCTGACCGTCAGGGCCTTGTCGGCATGCATGCCGTCATCGCCGGAACTGAGGCTCACCGTGCCGTTGCTGATGGTCAGGATGCCGTTGGAATGGAGGCTGTCGTCGGCGGAATCAATTGTGATGTTGCCGCCGCTGATGGTGACCGTCTGGACGGCTTTGATGCCCTTGCGGCTTTCGCTGCTGGCGGCGCTGGCCGTGGCAGTCGTGGCGCCGGAGGCGTTGCCCGAGGCGCTGCCCGGGAAGCCTGCAGCCTGGCCGGGCAGGCTGCGGCTGCCGAACCCGGTCTGGCCGGCCGCGTCGCCGGCCTTCATGACGGCGCTCTGGCTGCCGCCGCCGGTCTGGACCATGACACTGCCGCCCCGGATCTCCACCTGCGTCTCGGCCTGGATGCCATCCTTGGCAGCCGTGATTGTGATGGTGCCAGCCTCGATGAGGACGAAGCCATTGGCCGCGTCTTCGTCGTTATTCGACTGGATGCCGTCGCTACCGGCCTTGATCGTGATGGAACCGCCGCGCACGGCAACGTAGTCGCGTCCCTTGATGCCGTCATTGGCGGCGTTCACGGTCAGCTGGCCGCTGACGATGCGCAGCTTGTCCTTGCTCACCAGGCCATGCCCGGCGGCGGAATTCACCGTGAGCGCGCCCTCGCCGTTGATGGTCAGGTCGCTGGTGGCATAGACGGCGGCGTTGGCTTCGTCGCCTGATTTCGAGCTATCGGAACTGCCGGCCGTTGTGGCGGTCCGGCTGTCGGTAATCTGGTTCGTGGTGCCGGGGGCGAGGGTCAGGATGAGCTTGCCGGCATCCTTGACGACGATCGGGGCCGCTGTGGACGCGGTCATGCTGACGCCGTTGAGAACCAGGCGCACGGCGTCCTTGTCGGCCGAATCGACCACGACCTGGCCATCGGTCAGGGTGCCGCTGAGCACATAGGTGCCGGCAGCCTTGATGGTCACGGTGCTGCCGGAAACGCTGACGCCGGAACCGCTGGCCGTGACGCTGCTGCCGCTGAACTGGACTGTCCTGGCCGTGGCGCTGTCCCAGGTGGCGGTGAGATCATCCCGCTCGTAGGACATCGAAATGCCGACCACCGGTGTGCCGGCGGCTGCCGTACCGCTGGCGGTACTGCCAGCCGAGCTGCCGGCTGTGCTGCCGGTGCCGCTCTTGGCCGTGGACTGGCCCTGGGTCGTCAGCCCGCCCGGCGGGGTCGTTTCTGCCTGGGCCGCCGTGCTGCAGCCGGACAGCATCGAGGCGGCCAGCGCCAGCGACAGGGCAGTGGCCAGCCAGCTTCGGTTCTTCAGCCATTTCGTGTACATGGATACATCCCCCTGAATATCCGATATCCACCGCAAAGGCGGATCCTTGCTACCGTGCGCGGCCATCTGGCCCGATTCTCCTGTCTTTACTCTAGCAGGCCTGTCTGATGGTTGCGTGAAGATGCGCTGATCGTTTGCGGAGCGGTCTATGCTGATGGGGCTATGGTTTCCCCAGGCGATCTGTGCCGTCAGGCCGTGAGGCTTCCCGGCAGATCTGCGCCCTGGCCGTGAGGCTTCCGGGTGATCGGTGCCACCGGCTGCTGGATGTGCATGGCCAGCGCGTGCCGGGCGGCCGTTTCCGGGGTAAAATGGTATATAGAGGACATCGGCTCGCCATCGATTGGGCGCCGGCCCGGCAATGAGCGGGCGCCGGCCCGGCATTGAGCGGGCACCGTCCAGCATTGACAGGACAAAGGATGGAAACCGGACATGAAGAACGACACCCAGATGGAAAAAGGCGCAGCCGTCATGGAACGGACATTCAAGATCATCATCGGCCTCACGAGCCTCGCCGTGCTGGCGCTGCTCGCGCTGCGCTATTCCTCGCTGCCCGAGCAGGTGCCGATCCATTTCGGCCTGGACGGGTCGGTAACTAATTCGGCGCCGCGCCTGCTCTTTGTGGCAGCGGTGGCAGCCGGTCTTCTGGGCTTCAACGGCTATGTCAACTGGTTCCGGGATCCGGAACAGCCGATGCGCTTCATGACCGTTGCTGCCTATCTGCTTGTCTGCGGCGGAATCCTGTTTTCGATCCTGCGCTAGAAGGCCCTGCTTTGCCAGAAGCCGCCACGCTTGCGCCAGGACGGACGGCAGGCTGCATGCCGCCACAGCTGCGTCGGAACGGCCGGCATGGCTGACAGCCGCCAGGAGGTGCAAGCATGCTCAGGATCAAGGGGCAGTTCAATGAGGCGATCATCTTCAACGATGAGACCGATCCCGGCGCCATCGAGCAGATCCGCGAGCTCTGCAACCAGCCCTTCACCCGGGGCAGCCGCATCCGTGTGATGCCTGACGTGCATGCCGGAGCCGGCAGCACGATCGGCACAACCATGATCATCCGGGACAAGGTTGTGCCCAACATGGTCGGTGTTGACATCGGCTGCGGCATGGAAGTCGTCCGCCTGCAGGAAAAGGCGGTCGACTGCGCGCGGCTCGACGAAGTCATCCGTGCCCGGATCCCATCGGGACGCCAGGTACGGCCGCATCCGCACCCGTTCGCCGCCCGCGTGCATGTCCGCGACCTGCGCTGCGCCGGCCACGTCGACCTGGCGCGCGCCGAGCATTCCATCGGCACCCTGGGCGGCGGCAACCACTTCATCGAACTCAATGCCAGCCGCGACGGCTTGCTTTACCTGGTCGTCCATTCCGGCAGCCGCCAGCTTGGCCTGCAGGTGGCGGGACACTACCAGGAGGCTGCCTGGAAAGCCCTGCCGGCTGCAGAGCGCAGCACCACACCGAAAGCGCTGGCCGCCCTTTCCGGCAAGCTGATGGACGATTATCTGCACGATATGCAGCTGACCCAGCGCTTCGCCGTCATCAACCGCCAGGCGATCATGGCCGAGATCCTCGACGGCATGAGCCTGACCGAAGCCGACCGGTTCACGACCATCCACAACTACATCGAGATCGAGACCGGCATCCTGCGCAAGGGAGCCGTTTCCGCCAAGCTGGGCGAAAGGTTCATTGTGCCGATGAACATGCGGGACGGCAGCCTCATCTGCATCGGCAAGGGCAATCCGGAGTGGAACTATTCGGCACCACACGGCGCCGGCCGCCTGATGAGCCGCAACGAGGCGATGCGCCGGCTCAGCCTGGACGAATTTCGCGCCTCGATGGCCGGCGTCTACACGACCTCGGTCAGCCGCCAGACGCTGGATGAAAGTCCGTTTGCCTACAAGCGCATCGATGACATCCTCGCCTATATCGGCGAAACCGCCGACGTCGAGGAGACCATCCGGCCCATCTATAACTTCAAGGCGGCGGAATGAGCAATGGATCAGGATACCGGAGCCGGCCGGACGCAGAACCGCTCAGTGGGGCGGAGCCGGCCGGACGCGGAACCGCTCAATGGGGCAGAGCCGGCCGGACAGAAGGACTTGAGGAGGAACAGCCATGACAAGGATCGCTTTCTTCGGACTCGGCGCCATGGGCGAACCCATGGCCAGACGCCTGCTCAAGGCAGGCTTTGCGGTACAGACCGCGATTCATCGCAGCCGGAAGGCGGCTGACGCCCTGACCGGGCTCGGTCTGGTCATCCGGGAATCGCCGGCGGCGGCGGTCGCGGATGCGGAAATCGTCATCACCATGCTGCCGGCCGACGCCGAGGTGCGGGCAGTCCTGCTGCAGCCGGCATTCATGCAGGCCTTGCAGCAGGAAACCGTCATCATCGAGATGTCCTCCTGCCAGGCGGCAACCGTCCAGGAAGTGGAACGGAGCTATCGGCCGCTGGGTGTCCGCCTGATCGACGCACCGGTCAGCGGCGGGGTCGAGGGTGCCGAAGCCGGCACGCTCACGATCTTCGGCTCCGGGGAACACCTGGCCATCCTGGCGGTACGGCCGGTGCTCGACGTGCTTGGCCGCAGAATCCATGAACTGGGCAAGGTCGGCAGCGGCAAGACCTTCAAGAACCTCAACAACCTGCTCCACATCATCAACATCATGGGTGTGGCAGAGGTGTTTCATGTCGTGAGGTCAGAGGGCATCGACCCCCAGCTGTTCTTCGACGTGATCGGCAGCAGCTCCGGCAATTCGGCCTCGTTCCAGTCCCGCTTCCTGCGCATGGCTGGAGAGCAGTTCGAGCCGGGATTCAAGATTGGCCTGGCCCGCAAGGATGTTGCCAACGCGCTGGCCGTCAATCCGACCGTGCCCATGCCGGTCTCCCACCTCGTGCACCAGCTGATGCTGGCAGCGGCAGCCTGGGATGACTGCGACACCGCGGCCATCAGCCAGCTGTTCCACCAGACGGCGCCGGGTGAGGGAAACCACAATCCTGATTCGAAAAAGCCGGAGATCTAGTTGCGACTGGTTCCCGTAACAGTCCTGATCGCGGCATAAATGACAGAATAGTCAACGGACGCCTATTTGCGGTCAAGATTATGACTTCCCAGCTTGGGAGAATCACCCTACAATGATGCAGAGTGACCCATTGGCACGCCGCGGCTGCATGCATTCAGCCGGCCGGCGCAGCTGGACAAGGAATGGACCGCGTCGGCGCCCAGGGCGAAACAGCCGCGGCCAGGCAATGAGGAGGACCCAGATGCAGCAACTGAACCGCAGTGTGATCAAGCCATTCCCGGGCAAGGAACGCTTTCTCCAGTTTGGTGAAGGCAACTTTTTGCGGGCCTTTGTCGACTATTTCATCGATATCCTGAACGAGAAGCTGGACTATCAGTCGAACGTCGTGATGGTGCAGCCGATCGACCAGGGCCTGGCCGACATCATCAATGCGCAGGATGGCCTGTACACCCTCTACCTCCGCGGTTTCGAGAACGGCAAGCGGGTCGAGCGCAAGCGCATCATCCGCAGCGTCAGCCGCTGCATCAATCCCTACCGCGATTTCAACGCCTTCATGGCCAACGCCAAGAACCCTGACCTGCGCTACATCGTCTCCAACACGACCGAAGCCGGCATCGCCTTCGTCGCCTCCGACAAGTACGAGGATGCACCGCCGAGCTCGTTCCCGGCCAAGCTGACCCGCTTCCTGCACGAGCGCTTCCAGGCCTTCGGCCAGGAGAAGGGCAAGGGCTTTGTCGTCCTCTCCTGCGAGCTGATCGACAATAACGGCCAGGAGCTGAAGAAGTGTGTCGACCGGTATATCCAGGACTGGAAGCTGGGCGATGCGTTCGCCAAATGGGTCGCAGACGAGAACATCTTCTGCTCGACGCTGGTCGACCGCATCGTCACCGGCTACCCGCGCGCCGAGGCTGCTGCGCTCAATGAGGCGAACGGATACGAGGACCGCCTGCTCGACACCGGTGAAGTCTTCGCCCTCTGGGTCATCGAGGGGCCCGCATCCCTGGCGGAGGAGCTGCCGTTCGCCAAGGCCGGCCTACCGGTCATCTTCACCGACGACCACACCCCCTACAAGAAGCGCAAGGTCCGCATCCTCAACGGCGCCCACACGAGCATGATCATGGCGGCCTACCTGTCCGGCCAGAACCTGGTCCGCGGGTGCATGGACGACGAGGTCATCCGCGATTTCCTCAAGGATACGATGTTTGACGAAATCATCCCGACGCTCGAACTGCCGAAGGAAGACCTGATGGCGTTTGCCGATGCCGTCATCGACCGCTTCCGCAATCCGTATATCGACCATGCGCTGCTTGCGATCTCGCTCAACTCGACCTCGAAGTGGAAGGCCCGCGTGCTGCCGTCGCTGCTTGGCTACATCAAGCGCTTCACCAAGCTGCCCCAGCGGCTCGTCTTCTCGCTGGCCGCCTACATCAAGTTCTACAGCGGCGAGAAGCAGGCCGATGGCTCCTTTGTCGGCCGCCGTGGCGATGACACCTATGAAATCAAGGACGATGCCTTCGTCATCGACTTCTTTGCCGAAGCCAGGGGTCTCGACAACCATACCCTTGCCCGCAAGGTGCTGGCCAATACCCAGTTCTGGGGCGAGGACCTCACAGCCATCAAGGGCCTCGTCGACCAGGTCGCGGCTGACCTCGACATGATCGACAAGAAAGGCATGTACGAAGCCATCAAGGTCATGCGGTAAAAAAACAGCCGCAGGCACGCCGCTTCGCGGCATTGCCTGCGGCCGATGCCGTTCTATTGGCGACTGTTCCGAATATACGCCTCGATCGCGGCTTGGCTCGCGGTGAGGGTGCCCTGGGCGACGCGGGCGTTGCCGCCGCCGGTTCCGTTAAGGGCTGTGTTCAGGGCCTTGCTGAAGGGTCGCATGTCGAGGGAGCGGCTGCCGACGGCATAGCGCCAGCGCCGGGCAGAGCTGGCGCCGGTGGTGGTGGAGCCGGTGGTGACGGCGCCGGCGGAGGTGGAGCCGGTGGAAGCACCCTTGCCGGTGCTTTCTTCCGCTGCGGTGAAAACAGCCACGACGGTGTCACGGTCTTCGCTCAAACGCAGGCAGAGGGCGCGGAGGTCGTCGGGGGCGGCGTCTTCTTCGAACAGGCAGAGCGGACCCGGCTGGCTGGCCAGGGCCTGGGCGCGGTATTCCACCAGGGTGCGGCCGAGTCCGGCAGCCTTGGCCTTGAGGGCGGCTGCCTCTGCCTGGAGCCGGCGGACGCCTTCGACCAGTTCGCTGCTTTTCACGGAGAGCAGGGTGGAAATGGTGCCGGCCTGGGTGGTCTTGAGGGCATAGTCTGCGAGGGCGCGGCCGCCGCAGGCAATGCTGAGGCGCGTGCCGCCTTTGTATTTCTGGCTGGAGAGGATCTTGATCAGGCCGATCTCGCCGGTTGTGCGGACGTGGATGCCGCAGCAGGCACAAGCATCGGAGCCGGGGATGGTGACCACCCGGACTTCATCGCCGAGCTCGATCTTGCTTCGGTATGTCATCTGGCTGCGTGCCTCGGGTGAGGGATAGCAGACCAGCACCGGCCGGTTCTCGAAGACCGCCTGGTTCGCGCGGATCTCGGCTTCGCGCAGTTCCTCCTCGCTCAAAGGCAGGTTGAAGTCGAGGGTAGTGTCAGCGCTGCCAATGTGGAAGCCGACATTGTCACAGCCCTTCATCTGGTTCAGGACGCCGGACAGGATGTGCTCGCCGCTATGCTGCTGCATGAACGTGAAGCGGCGCTCCCAGTCAATCTGACCGGTCACGGCGGTTCCGACGATCAGGGGCCGGTCGGTCGTGTGCCGGACGCTGCCGCTGCGCTCGTGGACGTCGAGTACGTTCGCCTCATCGAGTGTTCCCATATCGGCCGGCTGGCCGCCGCCCTCGGGGTAGAAGGCGGTGCGGTCGAGCTCGACCAGGAAATGGTCGCCTTCGGCCTCACAGGCCGTGACGACTGCACTGAAGCGGCTGACGTAGCTGTCTTCGTAATAGAGTCTTTCAAAGCTGCTGACCATGCTTGAACATTTTGCCAGACTTGACGGTCCGGCCCTTTCATCCTCAATGGTACAAACGGGATTGCTTCCGAACGGGACTGCTTCCGAACGGGATTGCTTCCGAACGGGATCGCTTCCGAACGGGCTGTTTCCCGGTTGGACGTTATTCTCAAGAGAAGCTATTGCCCGAACAGGGCCCATGCCGCTGCAATCCAGGCCTATTCGGCCGGGGCGCGGTCCCTGGCTTCGCCATCGGCATTCGCGCCTTGAAACGGATCCGGCTCGATTTCAGTGAACTTGGCGGCCACATGCCGGGCGTCGCAGAACGGCTTGATGCTGGAGGAGCCGCAGCGGCAGAGCGTGACCCGGTTGCGGAGCTCATAGTCGCTGCCATCGGCAGACTCGATCGGGATGCGGCCCTGGACATAGATCGGGCCGCAGACCTTGTTCTCCGGATCCTTGACCAGGGTGATGGCCGGCTGAAGCTCCGGTTCCAGTTCGTTTCCGTCCTTGTCATAGGCGGTCAGACGGCCGGCCGGGCATTCCTGCACGCAGCGGAGCGCTGCCGCATCGTCTTCCGCGTCCGCCGGATGGCGGATCAGCTTGCCGACCTTGCCGCGGTCGCTGTGGCAGAAGCGGGCAAGGGCGCAGCGGCCGTCGTCACGGACATCGATGGTCTTTCCATGGATGACGGAAGCACGCTCCAGATAGGGCTTGCGGCTGGCATTCTCGGTGCCGTCAAACTGGATGGATATGTGGGTGCCGTCGCAGAAGGGAGCGTTATGGGACTTGCCGCAGCGGCAGAGCGCGTATGTCTCGGCCTGTGGCAGGCTTCGCCCCTCCGTGAAGTCGACTTCCGTCTCTGTCCCCATGCGCCGGGAAATGATGCGCTCCTGAAGCGGAATGCCGCCCGTGACGATATAGGGCCCATTCCTGACGATCCTGATCTTGCGTTCCGACATCCGCTATCCTCCCTGGCGCAGCTGACTGCTTCCACGGCTGCCCGGGGCTGTTTCGGCCAAAGCCGAAACAGCCCCGTCAACAGGCGTTCCTGCAGACGATTATACCACGGTCGGGCGACCGGTTTTGCGAAGATGGATCCTGATCTGAAGCCGGGCATGGCAGGGTCCGGTCCGGAAGCGGCCGTCAGTCGAGCGGGCAGGTCTCGAACCAGAAGCAGGTTTCCTGATGGCCGCTGGTGACGCCAAAATCAACCTCATGACGCTGCAGGATGCTCTTGACGATCGAAAGGCCAAGCCCCGTGCCGAGCCGGCGCGCTTCGCCGACCTGCTGGACCCGATGGTAGCGCTCCCAGATCAGCGGCAGCTCGTCTGGCGGAATGTCCTCGCCGGCGTTGCAGATCGTGATGCGGCAGGCGCCCTTGTCCGCGGGTGTGGCGGTGATGCGGAT
>CAYOHO010000002.1:19398-22420 GCA_964403755.1 uncultured Oscillospiraceae bacterium | reverse complement strand
TCACAAAGAGGATTTGACATTGATTTCTGATCAGTCAGGAGGAGGAAAAAAACAGGCCGGTTCTGCACACTTATAAAAAAAGCGGTTTCCCTCAAACTGAGGAAAACCGCGGGTTTGCTGGCGGAGGGTTAGGGATTCGAACCCTAGGTCGGCTCATCACCGACACGAAATTTCGAGTTTCGCACCATCGACCTCTCGGACAACCCTCCGTATTTATCTTCAACATCAGACCTCAGAAATCTCACAGATAAAAGAGAGAACTGATGTAGAGAGCAACATTATAATTTTTGTTTCACTGACTTGTCAAACCAAGTCATATCAAAGGTTTACAGCTTCTAACGTTCCATATATGCCAGTCGCTTTCGAGTGCGGTGCCTTCGGCCGCTCAGCCATCTCTCCAAGGCCTTCGAGATACCAATTATAGAGGAGCGTCCCGAAGCCGTCAAGCCGGAATAGACGGTCATAATGGCAGTTTTCAGCAGCTTTCAGCAGCTTTCTTCAGGCCTTGCTTATGGCAGCTTTCCTTCGCGCTTGAGCCAGTCGATCGTGTCGGCGACGGTTTCCTGCAGCGGCCGGCAGGTGAAGCCGAGCTCGCGGATTGCCTTTTCCGAGGAGAAGTTGTTGTTGCGCTCCAGGTTGTAGATCGTGAAGGCGCTGAACCAGGGCGGCCGCCGGGTGAGCTTGCCATAAAGCGCGCCAAGGCCGGCGAATGGCCGGACTAGCCAAAGAGGAACCGTCAGCGGCGGCCTTTTCACGCCGGCGCTCCGGCAGATCGTTTCTGTCAGTTCGCTGAAGGCATGGCAGTCGCTGGCCATGATGTAGGTTTCGCCGCTTCGGCCACGATCGGCGCAGGCGACGATGCCCGCCGCCAGGTCCCTGGCATCCACGGAATTGAACGAGCCGCCGATCATCACGGGCAGCCGTCCCTGGGCCACCATCAGGATGCAGCGGGTCATCAGGCCGAAGCCATAGTCGTTCGGCCCGAAGATGCCGCTCGGATAGACGACGGATGCGTCGAGGCCCTGCTCCCGGGAGGCCTGGAGGACGAGATCGGTGGCGATTGCCTTGGTCTGGGCATAATGGCCGATGACCTGTCCTGGATCGTGGCGGTCGGATTCGTAGATGGTCTGGCTGGCTGGCATTTCCGGGATCGCGCTCGTGGAGCTGATATAGACCAGCTTCCGGGTCTGGTGCCGGAGGCAGCGCTCAATGATGTTGCGGGTGCCATCCACATTGACGGCCTGCACCTTGGCGTTGGGCCGGGGGTCGATCGTGACGATGCCGGCCGCATGAATGACGACGGCCTCGGCGCCATCCGGGACCGCGAAGAGGCGGTCCAGGGCCTCCGGGTCGAGCACGCTGCCGGTGATGACTTCAACATCGGGCGGCAGGGACGCGGTCGCCGCATCGCCGGGAAGCGCCAGCGCGCGCATGTGCGCACCGCGGTCGGCCAGTGACCGGACAATGTTGCCGCCGAGGAGTCCGGTCGCTCCCGTCAGCAGGTAGAACCTGTCGCCCATCTTCCTGCTCTGCATCTTCACGGCAGCAAGCTGCCCGGATCATCCGGCCATGCTGTCGGCCGACTCGGCTGTCTGCCTTCAGTCTAGGCCGTTCATCCGGCAATGGCAATCTTGCGGGAAGCAGGGGGCCCGTGTCCGGGCGATGCGTTCTCAGGCGGCGGCTGGAAGGTGTCCCTTGTCCGGGCGATGCGTTCTCAGGCGGCGGCTGGAAGGTGTCCCGTGTCCGGGCGATGCGTTCTCAGGCGGCGGGCAGGAAGCTGTCGCCAGTCAAGGCTACGGGCGACCGAAGCGGCGCTGGCCGCCGCGCAGGACGAACTCCAGGAAGACGGCGCTCTCCTTCATGCCCTCGCTGTCGAGCAGGAGCAGGACCTGGCCATCGGTGGCCGACTGGCGCAGCGCCTCCTGGGGAAGCCGGTGCGGCCGGCGCGGGTCGGCTGCGCTGATGTCCGGGTGGCGGTCGCCAGGATCCTGCCCCGGGGTGCCGCCGCGCAGCATGCCGGTCTCGCGCAGCAGGGCCTGGGCGTCGCTGCGCTCCTCCAGGCTGCGGTACATGGCCGTGTCTGGCCAGCGGTGGCTGTGCGTGACGGTAAAGCCGGGGAACGTGATCACCAGGGTGTCCGGGAATGGCTCATGCACGCTGCGGATGAACCGCCGGTAGCGCAGGAAGAAGCGGGCGGCCGCCAGGTTTCCCTGGAAGTGCGAGCCGATGGTGGCATCGCGCAGCCAGGCCGTGTAGCGGGCGCGCTCCTGCGGCCGGATCAGGTCCCAGACCGGCAGGCCGTCGGCCGGTTCGCCGAAGCGGTCATAGATGATCTGGCAGTACTGGTCGAACACCGGCGGCGGCAGCTGGTCGAGCTGGAGGAAATGCGTCAGCAGGTCTGCCTGGCCAGCCGGATCGAGCCGGAGCAGGGCCTGCTCGAAAAGCAGCGCGCTTTCGGCGAACAGGGTCTCGTCGCCGCTGCGGAACAGCTGGACGCAAAGCTGGACGCCAAATGGCATGGCCGGGTCAATGCGGTAGTCGGAGAGGAACCGGCTCAGGGGCACACGCTGGTCAAGCGCCTTGCGGGCGGCGCGGCCGACCAGGCTGCGGCTGGTCAGGGGCACGAGATCCTGCAGGATCGGCTCATAGGCGATGCTGCGGATGCGCAGGATCTGCCAGACGGAGACGACCGCGGCCGGGAGCAGGGGATGGGGGTAGTGGCGCTGGAACGTGACGTAGCCGACCCGGAGCAGCGAGGCATTGGCGCGCTCGCGGATGATCGCGCCGAGCCGGTCGGTGAGCTCGGAACGCTGCGGGCGTGTCGCGAGCAGCGGAAAGGCCAGCAGCAGCTGGCGCGAGGGCATGGTGCGGGCAAAGGCCAGGAGGGCAGGCTGTCCGGCCGGCTTCATGACGGCTTCGGCCAGGCTGGCCAGCGCATCGGGCGTGACCAGCTCCTCCAGCTCCTCGGGATAGGGCAGCCGGCGGCGCAGGCCATCCAGGGCGCTGCTGAAGCGTCCGGTCA
>CAYOHO010000002.1:16252-19298 GCA_964403755.1 uncultured Oscillospiraceae bacterium | reverse complement strand
TCATCTCGTCAGGCTGGTTCTGGCTGAACTCGCCCATGCTGGCTGCGATTCCCCCGCCTTACTTGAACTCGGCGCTGCGGCGCAGGACCTGCGGCAGGGCGTCGACGGCGTCGCGGATCTCGTTGGCGGCGCTGGCCAGGCGGCTGACGACTTCGGCCAGGCCGCTGTCGAATGTCTGCAGGGTCTCCTGCACATAGCGGTTCGATTCGTCGGCGAAGGTCTGGCCGGTGCGGTCGAGCAGCGCGTTCAGCTCATGGAAGCGCTGGTTGATGGCGGTTGACTGCAGGGTCAGCTGGCCAGTCTCCTGGCGCATCTGGTCCAGCAGCAGGCCGATCTCCTGCTTAAGGCCTTCGGTCAGGCGGCCGACCTGGGTGCGCATGTCGGTGACATACTGGCCGGCGGTCTCGGACTGCTTCTGCGACGCCTCCTGGGCCTCGCGCAGCGCGCGGCTCGCCTCGGCGACCAGACCGGCCAGCCGCTGGGCATACTGTGCCATCTGCTGGTTCATCTCGTGCACGGTATCGGCCAGGGCGTGCTCATTGCCGGAATAGATGCCGGCCATGCTGGCCGTGGCGTCGGCCAGGCGGGTAATCTCCTGGCGCATGGCATTGCTGTCGGCCGAGAAGGCCTCCCGGGCCTCGGCCAGGATGCCGATCGAGGCGTCAGTGTGGCGGGCCAGCGCGTCGGCTTCGGCGCGGGCCGCCTGCAGCGAGCGCAGCGCGACCTCGACATACTGCTTGACATCGCCCATCAGCGGCGTCAGCTGGCCGAGCCGCTCATAGACCGGCTCGAGGTGGCTGGCCAGCTCATCGGACAGGGCGGCGGCGAATCGGACCGCGAGGTCCTGCATGCCCTTCTCCTGACGGCTGGCGACGTCACGCGCCAGGCTGCCGAGCGCCCCGGTGGCTTCGGCAATGGAAGGGGCGACCGTTTCCATGAGCACGCGCTCGACGCTGTGCTGGATGCCGGCGGCCATGTCGGCTTCGGCAATGCGCGCCGTGGTTGCGGTGAAGGCGTCAAGTGCGGTCTGCGTGTGCCGGTCCGCATCCAGGAAGGCATTGACCAGGGCGGAAAGACCCGCCTGCGATCCAAGCGCCGGTACGCGGCGGGCGATCGCTTCTCCGAGATCATCGGCGTGCCGGACAAGCAGGGCATGCCGGCTGAGCGCCAGCACGGCGAGCAGGAGGCTTCCGGCCAGGCCAATGGCCGCTGGCGCGGCCGTGAACAGGACCGCGACCGGCCCCTGCGGCAGCGGCAGGCTGATCTGGGCGATCAGGCTGGCCAGGGTGCCGCCGATGCCGGCCAGCAGCAGCGAGGCGGCCGGGCGCAGGCTGAGGCTGTTGTTCTCGAGCGGCGTCAGCAGGCGCTCCGGCTTCAGGAGCGGTGCGGGATCGGGGATCCACTTGCCGTCGTGGAGCTGGATGGCGTCCTGCTGGAGGCGGGCGATGCGCTGGCGGAGCGGCTCGAAGCCGGTGTCGCCGGCGAGCGCGGCCAGTCGGGCGGCATTGGCGGCGCTGTAGCCGCTGAGTGCGTCGACACCAGCCGTCAGTTCGGCCAGGGCATTGCCGGCCCGCTTCGTCACGCGCCAGCCGACGAGGGCATAGACCAGCGTCGCCAGGAGCAGCAGGACGGCGACGAGGGGCGACAGGATCCAGTGAAGCACTGGCAGGTCAAGTCCGGCCGTGGCAAGAAGCATGGTGCAAGCCTCCTTGGCGGGGCCGGCGGTTCAGCCGGCGGCGTTTGGTGAAGGTGGCGGCGACAGTGGCAGGACGCCGCCGCAAGGCGATTTGCGGGCGCGTCAGGGGAACGGTGTCAGGGGTTGAGCCCGGCAAGCTCCGGCAGGGTGAAGAGGCCGTCCTTGCGGACGAGGATGTCGTCGAACCAGATCTCGCCGCCGCCGTACTCGGGCCGCTGGATGCAGACCATGTCCCAATGGATGGTCGAGCTGTTGCCGTTCGGCGCGTCGTGGTAGCTGGCGCCCGGGGTGAAGTGGAACGAGCCGCAGATCTTCTCGTCGAACAGCGTGTTCATGAACGGCTCGCGGATCATCGGGTTGATGCCGATCGCGAACTCGCCGATGAAGCAGGCGCCTTCGTCGCTGTCGAGCACCTTGTTGAGCGTCTCCTCATTGGAATCGGCGGTCGCCTTGACGATGCGGCCGTTCTCGAAGGTGAGCTTCACGCCGGTCATCGTCTTGCCCCAGTAGAGGGTCGGCGCATTGTAGGCCAGCGTGCCGTTGACCGATTCGCGGACGGGCGCCGTGAATACCTCGCCGTCGGGGATGTTGTATTCACCGCAGCAGGGGATGACCGGGATGCCCTTGATCGAGAAGGAGAGGTCGGTACCGGGACCGACAATGTGCACCCGGTCGGTGGCCTTCATCCGCTCGACCAGGGGCTTCACGTCGCGGGCCATCTTGGCGTAGTCGACGCAGGAGACGTCCAGGACGAAGTCGAAGTAGCGCTCATAGGGCATGCCGGCGCGCTGGGCCTGGCCGTGGGTCGGGTACTCGAACAGGACCCAGCGGCGCTCGTTGATCAGCAGGTCGCGCAGCGGCTTGGCGATGCGGCCCTCCATGCGGCGGACCTCGGCCGGAATGCCCGAAAGCTCCTGGTCGTTCTGGTAGGCGCGCAGAGAGATGCTGGCGGCGATGTCCTGGAAGCGGTTGAGGCCCCAGGCAGTGCGCTTCTGCAGGAAGCGCTCGCTGGCGCCGCTGTCGTCGGTCTTCAGGCCTTCGAGAAGCAGGCGCGAGATTTCCTGGGTGCTGATGTCGGGAACGGCAAAGACGCCGCGGCTGGCAGCCTGGCGGACCAGGGCCGAGACGAGCGGCAGGGCCGTGATGTCGGCACTGATCTGGACGATTTCCTCAGGCTGCAGGCGCAGCGAATGATCCAGGATGAGCTGGGCGAGCTGGTCGAGACGCGGGTCGTGCATGCTTGCCTCCTCTGTCTGCCCGGCTGTGATTTCCGTCGGTTGCAGGTGCGGCGCCGGGCAGCGGCTGACAAATATTATACCAGATAAGCGCAGGCCGAATCATGCCCTTCGG
>CAYOHO010000002.1:7192-16152 GCA_964403755.1 uncultured Oscillospiraceae bacterium | reverse complement strand
CCGGTCAGGCCTTGAGGGCGGTGAGGCCTTCGATGGCGGCCTGCAGCGTGGCGGCATCCTCGACGGCCCAGACCGGCACGTCCGGAGCGATCTTGCGGATGAGGCCGGCGAGCACCTTGCCGGTGCCGCACTCGACGAACGCCGTGCAGCCGCCGGCAACCAGGCGTGCCACTTCCTGGCGCCACAGGACCGGACTCTGCATATGCTCGGCCAGATAGACCGGCATGTCGATGCTGGCGGGGAGCGGTTCGGCGGTGCGGTTGCTGTAGACCGGGCCGCTGCCGGGGCGGAAGGCGAAGCCGCGGGCAAACTCGGTCAGGGGCGCCGCTGCCGGAGCCATCAGGCTGGTATGGAAGGCGCCGCTCACGGCCAGGGGCACGATGCGGCGGGCGCCCGCTTCCTTGAGCGGGCCGGCGGCCTCGGCCACGGCCTCGGCTTCGCCGGCGATGACCATCTGGCCTGGAGCGTTGTCGTTGACTGCGAAGACGCGGCCGGCGAACGGCGGGCGTGATAGAATGGCTTCAAACGCTTCGGCGGGCAGGCCGAGCACGGCGGACATCGCACCTGGCCGGGCCGCAGAGGCTTCCTGCATGAGTTCGGCGCGCCGCGTCACGAGGCGCATGGTTTCTTCCAGGGTCAGCTGGCCGGCGGCGGTGAAGGCGCTGTACTCGCCGAGCGAGAAGCCGGCGAAGGCGGCCGGGGCTTCGGCGAGGGCGGCCGGGAGCGCCGCCTTCAGCGCCGCGTGGGCAGCCAGGCTGTGGGCGACGATGGCCAGCTGGGCATAGCGGGTCTGGGCCAGCGCGGCTTCGTCGAGTGCCAGAAGGTCGATGCCGGCGACCGCTGAAGCGGCCCCGACCAGGCGGGCGGCCGCTTCACTGGCGCGGCAGAGGTCCTGGCCCATGCCAGTCTTCTGGGAACCCTGTCCGGGAAAGACAAATGCAATCATGATCGTTGCTCCTTGCATGTCGGCGCCGGTGCCGAAGCCCGCCGGGGCGGTGCAAACTTGACAGGCGCGGGGAAATGGTCTATTCTGGGTGAGTATTTTGAATGTCAAAATATTTGATGAACCAATAATAACGACTTCTGCAAGCCATTGTCAAATGCCAGTACATGCAGTCCAGCTGCATCAACCGGCTTCGACTGACTTCATCCGGCCTGACCGCCGCCGCCCGCCGGGCGCGGCCGAAACAGCCGGAATCTGCCTGGAGGCACGCATGCGGCCACTTTCCATCATGGGTACAGGCTCCTACCTGCCGGAGCTTACCGTCGACAACCACCAGATGTCCGAGATTGTCGAGACCAGCGACGCCTGGATCCTCAGCCGGACCGGCATCTCCAGCCGCCACCTTTCTTCCGGTGAAAGCACCGTGGACATGGGCGAGGCTGCCGCGCGCCAGGCGCTGGCCGCCGCCGGCCTTGATGCCGAAGCCCTTGGCGCCATCATCGTGACGACGGTCACGCCGGACCACTTCACCCCGTCCGTCGCCTGCGAGATCCAGGGCCGGATCGGCGCGGCCAATGCCTTCTGCTTCGATGTCAATGCTGCCTGCACCGGCTTTGTCTACGCCATCGACATGGCATCGCGCTACCTGCTCGACCCCGAGATGCAGCCGATCCTGATCGTCAGCAGCGAAGCCCTCAACAAGATCGTCGACTACTCCGACCGCACCACCTGCGTGCTCTTCGGCGATGCTGCCGGTGCCGTGATTGTCGGCCGTCCCGAGCAGGCTGTCAAGGCACCGGGCGCTTCCGGGGCGGATGGTTCTGCCGCCGGTGCCGCCGGCGCCGCCGGACTGCTGGGCGCCTGCCTGCGCTCGGAAGGCCAGAACGGCGGCTCGCTGGTCAGCTGTGCCCTGCCGGTCAGCCATCCCTTCCTCAAGGATAACGCCATCGCACCCGATCCATTCGGACACACCGGCAACCACTTCCTGACCATGAACGGCCAGGAGGTCTTCCGCTTCGCCGTCCGCGCCCTCGCGGAGTCGGTCGAGTCGGCTGCCGCCGCGGCCGGCATCGCCGTTGCCGACATCGACTGGATCATCCCCCACCAGGCCAACCTGCGCATCCTCGATGCGGCCATCCGCCGCCTCCAGGTCGAGCCGCAGAAGGTCGTCTCGCGCATCCGCGACCTCGGCAACACCTCCTCCGCCAGCATTCCAGTCTGCCTCGACGAGCTGGTCCGCGATGGCCGGCTGCAGCGCGGCCAGACCGTCGCCGTCGCCGGCTTCGGCGGCGGGCTGACCTACGGCGGCGCCATCTTCCGCTACTGAGCCTGACGAAGGCTTTTGCCCTGGAACCGTCCGCTCGGGAATTTTCCCTAAAAAGGAGCCTGACACCTGATGGGAATTTTCCCAAAAGGAGCCTGACACCCAAGAGGAAAATTCCGCATCACCTGAATAGAGAAAGGTTGCCGACAACATGAGTCAGAATCGCATCTGCCAGCTTCTCAAGACTGAATATCCCCTGATCCAGGGCGGCATGGCCTGGGTGGCCAACGCCAGCCTGGCCGCGGCTGTCTCCAACGGCGGCGGACTCGGCCTCGTCGCCGCCGGCTCGATGAACGGCGAACTGCTGCGGGCCGAGATCCGCAAGACCCGCGCCCTCACCGACAAGCCGTTCGGCGTCAACATCATGCTGATGAACCCGGCCGTCGACGAGCTGGCCAAGGTTGTCATCGAGGAGCGCGTCGACGTGGTCACCACCGGCGCCGGCTCCCCGGGCAAGTACATCGAGGACTGGAAGAAGGCCGGCATCGTCGTCATCCCGGTCATCCCGTCGGTCGCCTATGCCAAGCGCATGGAGAGCATGGGCGCCGATGCCCTCGTCGCCGAAGGCACCGAAGCCGGCGGCCACATCGGTGAGCTCACCACCATGGTGCTCGTGCCCCAGGTGACCGAGGCCGTGAAGATCCCGGTCATCGCCGCCGGCGGCATCGCCGACGGCCGCGGGGTCGCTGCCGCCTTCATGCTGGGCGCCCAGGGCGTCCAGGTCGGCACCCGCTTCCTCTGCTGCGAGGAGTGCACGATCCACGAGCAGTACAAGCAGATGGTGCTCAAGGCCCGCGACATCGACACGACCGTGACCGGCCGCAGCGGCGGCCATCCGGTGCGCGTGCTCAAGAACAAGCTCACCCGCAGCCTGCTCGAGCTTGAGAAGAAGGGCGCCACCTTCGAGGAGATGGAGAGCATCACCGTCGGCTCGCTGCGCCGCGCCGTCCAGGACGGCAACATCGACGAAGGCTCGTTCATGGCCGGCCAGTCCGCCGGCATGGTCCGCAGCATCCAGCCGGCCGCCGAGATCATCCGCCAGATGTTCGCCGAAGCGGAGGCCCGCCTGCTCGCCGTGCGCCCGGAGGCCCTCCGGTGATCGCGCTGGTCACGGGCGGCTCGCGCGGCATCGGCGCCGCCATCGCCCGCAGCCTGGCTGCCGCCGGCCATGATGTCGTCCTCACGTTCCGCGGCCGGTCCGACGCCGCCGAAGCCACCGCCGAAGCCTGCCGCGCCGCCGGCGTGCGCGCCGCCGCCATCCAGGCCGACATCGCCAGCGAAGAAGACAGCGCCCGCCTTGTCGCCGCCGTCCACGAGCAGTTCGGCCCGGTCGGCATCCTGGTCAACAACGCCGGCGTCACCCGCGACGGCCTGATGATGCGGATGAAGACCGAGCAGTTCACCGAAGTCCTTGGCACCAACCTGACCGGCGCCTTCGTGCTCAGCCGCCTCATCGTGCCCGACATGATGAAGGCCCGCACCGGCCGCATCATCAACATCACCTCCGTCGCCGGCATCTACGGCAACGCCGGCCAGGCCAACTACAGCGCCGCCAAGGCCGGCCTGATCGGCCTCACCAAGTCGATGGCCAGGGAGCTCGGCAGCCGCAACATCACCGTCAACGCCGTCGCCCCCGGCTTCGTCGAAACCGACATGACCGCCGGCCTGAACGACAAGCTGCGTGCCGGCGCTTTGGAACGCATCGCCCTCGGCCGCTTCGGCCAGCCCGAGGACATCGCCGCCGTCGTCGCCTTCCTCGCCTCCGACGCCGCCGCCTACGTCACCGGCCAGGTCGTCGAGGTTTCCGGCGGACTCAGCCTCTAGGCAACCCGAACCATCAGGCGCGGCCAGAGGCCGCAGCCAGCTGCACCAGCCAGCACAGCCGAAGCCCAAGGGCGCGGCCATCGTCAGCCAGCACAGCCGCAGCCAGATGGCGCGGCCACAGCCAGCCGGCACAGCCGCAGCCATCAGGTGCGGCCTGGCCCGAAAGCATTGAAATGCAAGAAGGAGCGATCTATTCCATGACCAGTTCGATGAAAAGCGCCAGCCCCGCCAGCCACCGTGTCGTGATCACCGGCATGGGCGTCGTCAGCCCGGTCGGCCAGGATGTCGGCACATTCTGGACCAGCCTCGTCAACGGCGTCGCCGGCATCCGGCCGATCACGCGCCCGGAGCTCGCCTACGACAAGGTCAGCGTCGCTGCCACCGTGGAGGGCTTCGACCCCCTGCGCTTCCTTGACCGCAAGGAAGCCCGCCGGATGGACCGCTACTGCCAGTTTGCCCTCGCTGCCACGAAGGAAGCGGTCGCCCAGGCCGCTGGCCTCATGGATGCCTATGCGCCGGAGCGTGTCGGCACGGTCATCGGCAGCGGCGTCGGCGGCCTCGAGACGATCGAGAACGAGTACGCCAAGCTGTTTCAGGGCGGTAAGGGCCGCATCTCGCCGCTCTTCGTGCCCATGATGATCGCCAACATGGCGGCTGGCCACGTCTCAATGGCCTATGGCACCCGCGGCCCGAGCTACTGCATCACCACGGCCTGCGCCTCCGGCACCCATGCCATCGGCGAAGCCTTCCATGCCATCCGCCATGGCTACATGGACGCCTGCATTGCCGGCGGTTCCGAGGCGCCGATGACCGCCATCTCGATCGGGGGCTTTGCCAACATGACCGCCCTGACTTCCGAGAAGGACCCGGCCCGCGCCTCGATCCCGTTCGACAAGCGCCGCAGCGGCTTCGTTATCGGCGAAGGCGCGGGCATCGTCGTGCTTGAGAGCCTCGAGTCGGCGCTCGCCCGCGGTGCCACGATCATCTGCGAAGTTGCCGGCTACGGCGCCACCTCTGACGCCTACCACATCACCAGCCCCGACCCGGAAGGCACCGGCGCTGCCCAGGCGATGAACCTGGCGATCGCCGATGCCGGCCTGACGCCCGCCGACGTCGACTACATCAACGCCCACGGCACCAGCACCCCGCTCAACGACAAGTTCGAGACGATCGCGATCCACAAGGCGCTCGGCGAGCATGCCGGCCGCGTGGCGGTGAGCTCGACCAAGTCCATGACGGGACATCTCCTCGGCGCCGCCGGTGCCGTCGAAGCCATCGCCTCGGCCCTGGCCATCCGCGACGGAATCATCCCGCCGACGGTCGGCCTGCAGGAGCCCGATCCGGACTGCGACCTCGACTATGTGCCCAATGTGGCCCGCAAGGCGGATGTCCGCGTCGCCCTGAGCAATTCGCTCGGCTTCGGCGGCCACAACGCAACGCTGCTGCTGCGGCGCCTGGAGGAATGACCATGGATGTTCAGGCAATCCTGGAACTGATGAAGGAAATGAAGGCGAGCGGCATCGAGACGCTCGAATGGCAGGCTGACGGCCAGAACCTGCGCCTCGTGCGCCCGCTGCCGCCGGTCGCCGCCGCCCCCGCTGCCGCTGCCGCCCCCGCTCCGGCCTTCACGGCCGCCAGCGAAGACGATGTGGCCGACGCTGCTCCGGCCGAAGGCGCCCGCCCGCAGGGCCGCCTGATCACCTCGCCGGTCGTCGGCATCTTCTACGCCGCCTCCGCACCCGACCAGGATGCCTTTGTCAGCCTGGGCAGCCCGGTTGATGCCGGCACGCCGCTCGGCATCATCGAAGCCATGAAGCTGATGAACGAAGTCACCAGCCCCTGCAGCGGCACCGTCGTCGACATCCTGGTCGAAAACGGCCAGCGCGTCGAGTACGGCCAGCCCCTGTTCGTGATCAAGGAGTACGGCCGATGAGCGAAGACATGAACTGCCGGGCGAACGCCGGCGAACCTGGACCGGCGCAGGCCGGCGAAGCAGCGCAGGCGCAGGCCGGCGGCACCCTGGAAGCCCAGGGTGCCGGGCTGCCGGTTCTCCTGGACCGTGAAGCCATCCAGCGCATCATCCCCCACCGCGACCCGTTCCTGCTCATCGACAGCGTGCATGAGCTGACGGCGGAGCGCGTCGTCTGCAGCAAGCGCCTGACCGGAGAAGAGGACTTCTTCCGCGGCCACTTCCCCGACTACCCGGTCATGCCGGGCGTGCTCGTCGTCGAGGCGCTCGCCCAGGCCGGCGCGGTCAATATCCTCAGCCGGCCCGAGTTCGCCGGCAAGATCGCCTTCTTCGGCGGGCTCGACAAGGTCCGGTTCAAGCGCCAGGTCCGCCCCGGCGACACCCTCCGGCTTGAAGTCGAGATCACGAAGCTGCGCGGCCCGATCGGCTTCGGCGAAGGCCGGGCCTTCGTCGGCGATGCCCTGGCCTGCCAGGCGTCGATGATCTTCGCGATCCAGCGCGACTGACGACGCGCTGCGCCCGTGCAGACGCGGCCATCCGCCTCCCCGGCATCGCTGCCGGACATTCCCACTCGCCCAGATCAATCGGGAGAAAACCATGTTCAGCAAGATCCTCATTGCCAACCGCGGCGAAATCGCCGTCACCATCATCCGGGCCTGCCGTGATCTCGGCATCCGCACCGTCGCCGTCTATTCGGAGGCGGACCGGCTCGCCCTGCACGCCCAGCTGGCCGACGAGCGCATCTGCATCGGTCCCGCCGCCTCACGCGAGAGCTATCTGAATGCCCAGGCCATCCTGACGGCCTGCAACGTCACCGGCGCCGAGGCGATCCATCCCGGCTTCGGCTTCCTTTCCGAGAACGCCGCCTTCGCCCGCATGTGCCAGAAATGCGGCATCACCTTCATCGGGCCGCAGCCCCAGACCATCGAGCTGATGGGCGACAAGGCGACAGCCCGCAAGACGGCCGCTGCAGCCGGCGTGCCGGTGATCCCCGGCACGACCGATGTTGTCGACTCCCTGACCGACGCCCTGAAGGCGGGCGAGGAGATCGGCTTCCCCGTCATGATCAAGGCCTCGGCCGGCGGCGGCGGGCGCGGCATGCGCATCGCCCACACCCGCGAGGACCTGCCCGGCATGCTGTCGACCGCCCGCGCCGAGGCGCGCGCCTGCTTCGGCGACGACCGGGTCTACATGGAGCGCTTCCTCAAGAACCCGCGCCATGTCGAGATCCAGCTGCTGGCCGACCGCCATGGCCATGTCATCCATCTCGGCGACCGCGACTGCTCGATCCAGCGCCGCAACCAGAAGCTGCTCGAGGAGGCGGTCGCGCCGGCCAGCAGCGACGACCTGCGCCGCCGCATGGGCGAGGCGGCCGTCCGCCTGGCCGAATCGGTCGGCTACGAGGGCGCCGGCACGATCGAGTTCCTTGTCGATGCCGACAGCCATTTCTACTTCATGGAAATGAACACCCGCATCCAGGTCGAGCATCCGGTCTCGGAGGCGATCACCGGCGTCAACCTGATCCAGGAGCAGCTCAAGGCCGCCGCCGGCGAGCCGCTCACGCTCCGCCAGGAGGACATCCGGTTCAGCGGCCATTCGATCGAGTGCCGCATCAACGCCGAAGACCCGCGCCACGGCTTCCGCCCCTCGCCCGGCACGATCACCCAGCTCCACCTGCCCGGCGGCACCGGCGTCCGCGTCGACAGCGCCATCTATTCGGGCTACACGATCCCGCCCGACTACGATTCGCTGATCGCCAAGCTGATTGTCCATGCCCCCGACCGCGCCAGCGCCATCGCCCGCATGCGCCGCGCCCTGATGGAGTTCCTGATCGACGGCATCGAGACGAACATCGACTTCCACCTGGCGATCCTGCGCGACCCCGCCTTCATCGCCGGTGACTACCACATCGGCTATCTGGGCCAGAAGACCGAGGAGCTGCTGCTGCAATGCTCGCCCGCCCGCTGAGCCCGCCCCTGAACACACGAGGAGGATGCCCGATGCCTGTTGACCTTTTGCGCAACATGCGCGACCGCCTGGAAAAGGACGCCCTTTTCTCCCGCCAGCAGACTGTCGAGGCACAGGACCTGCAGGAAGCCCCGGCTCCGGCTGAGGCGCGTGCGATTCCCGACGACCTGTGGGTGCGCTGCCCGAGCTGCGGCGGCGCCATGTTCCGCGACGACTTCGAGCGCATGCAGTCGATCTGCTCGCACTGCGGCTTCCACGACCGCCTCAACGCCTGGCAGCGCATCGCGCTGGTGGCGGACAAGGATTCGGTCGAGGAGCTCGACGCCGGCCTGACCAGCGCCAACCCGATCGGCTTTCCCGGCTACGAGGAAAAGCTCGCCGCCCTCCAGAAGCGCACCGGCCTCACCGAGGCCGTCATCTGCGCCCGCATCGCCATCCAGGGCCTGCCCTGCCTGGCTGCGGCCATGGACAGCCGCTTCATGATGGCCTCGATGGGTTCCGTCGTCGGCGAAAAGATCACCCGCCTGTTCGAGCGCGCCACCGAGGAGCGCCTGCCGGTCATCATCTTCTCGGCCTCCGGCGGCGCCCGCATGCAGGAGGGCATCGTCTCCCTGATGCAGATGGCCAAGACCTCGGCCGCGGTCGGCCGTCACCACGAGGCCGGCCTGCTCTACATCTCCGTGCTCACCGACCCGACGACCGGCGGCGTCACCGCCAGCTTCGCCAGCCTCGGCGACTTCCTGATCTCGGAGCCCGGCACGCTGATCGGCTTTGCCGGCCGGCGCGTCATCGAGGGCACCATTGCCCAGGAACTGCCCGAAGACTTCCAGCGCGCCGAGTTCCTCCTCGAGCACGGCTTCCTCGACCTGATCGTCCCCCGCAGCCGCATGCGCGACACCCTGCACCAGATCCTCAGCCTGCACGCCGCGCCC
>CAYOHO010000002.1:0-7092 GCA_964403755.1 uncultured Oscillospiraceae bacterium | reverse complement strand
AGCCGGCGCTGACGGCCGAGGAGTGCCTCGACATGATCCGCCAGAAGGGGCGCCCGGTGATCGGCGACTATCTGCCGCTGGTCTTCGACGAGGCGCTCGAGCTCCACGGCGACCGCCTGTTCCACGAGGACAGCGCCATCTATGGCGGCATCGGCCGCCTCGCCGGCCAGCCGGTGACGATCATCGCCCACCGCAAGGGCCGCACGCTCGACGAGAACACGCGCGCCAACTTCGGCATGCCCCATCCCGAAGGCTACCGCAAGGCCATGCGCCTCATGCACGAGGCCGAGAAGTTCGGCCGCCCGATCGTCTGCCTGATCGACACATCCGGAGCCTACTGCGGCGTCGGCGCCGAGGAGCGCGGCCAGGGCGAGGCGATCGCCCGCAGCCTCCTGGAGATGATGGCGCTCAAGGTGCCGGTCGTTGCCCTGGTCATGGGCGAAGGCGGCAGCGGCGGCGCGCTGGCGATCGGCGTGGCCGACCGCATGGCCATGCTCGGCAACGCACTCTACTCCGTCATCTCACCGCGCGGCTTCGCCTCCATCCTCTGGAAGGATCCGAGCCGCGAGCGCGAGGCCGCCAACCTGCTCAAGATCACCGCCCGCGACCTCAAGCGGCTCGGCGTCTGCGACATCGTCCTGCCCGAGCCCGAGGGCGGCGCCCACCTCGGCCTGACCGAAATGGCCGCGACCATCCGCGCCTACCTCATCGCCTCGCTCGCCGACCTGCGCGGACTCGATGCCGGAACCCTGCGCCAGCGCCGCTACGACCGCTTCCGCCGCATCGGCGAATTCACCGAACTTCCCCAGTAACCGACTATTTTCCACCTTTTTCCCAAAAGGTGTCAGGCACCTTTTGGGAAAATGCCGGAGACCCGCCTGCAAACCCCTGCGGCGGGCCTGTTTCACGCGCTGAATCGAGAAACTTCCCAAAAGGAGCCTGACACCTTTCCAGCGGTGCCCTGTTGGGGTTAAACTGCTAGGGACAGGAAACCGTCCTATCTGGAGGCAGCGAGTATGGCTAGGAATGATTCCCACCCCGTGACTGATGGACCGAACCGGCTGACGCCCGGATTCTTTGCGCACAACCGCGCCGCCCTGGCCGCGAGCCTTGATGAGGGCAGCGTCGTCGCGCTTTTTTCCGGAACGGCGCCCAACCGCACGGCCGACGAGGCGTACACCTTCTTCGCCAACCGCAACTTCTTCTACCTCACCGGCATCGAGCAGGAGGAAAGCACCCTGCTGCTGGTGAAGGACCGGGATGGCGTGCGTGAGACGCTCTATATCCGGCCGCAGGATGACCTGGCTGAGCGCTGGACCGGGCGCCGGCTCCGCCTCGAGGAGGCGGCGCAGCGTTCCGGCATCGCCGATGTCCATTTCCTGCCCGACCAGGCCGAACACCTGAACGAGCTGCTTCAGCAGCAGGATATCTGCCTGTTCCTCGACCTCAAGACCCAGGATGCCCTGGCCACGACGTTCCGCTGCAAGGCCGCCGAGCAGTGGCCGGCAGCCGAGATCCACGACATCACGCCGCGCATCCTGAAGCTGCGCATGATCAAGCATCCGGAGGAGATCGTGCTGATCCGCCAGGCCGCGCTGCTGACCCGCCATGGCCTCGAGGCGATCATGCGCACGGCGGTCCCGGGCGCCATGGAATACGAGCCCTGGGCGGCCTTCCAGCAGGCGCTGGCCAGCCGCGGCTGCCTGGTGCCAGCCTTCGGCAGCATCATCGCGGCTGGTGCGAACAGCCTCTGCCTGCACTACATGACCCCCGACAGCCGCATCGAGGATGGCGACATCGTCCTGGTCGACGTCGGCGGCGTCGTCGGCGGCCTCAACGCCGACATCTCCCGGGTCTATCCTGCCAATGGCCGCTTCAGCGAACGCCAGCGGGCGCTTTACGAGGTTGTCCGTGCCTGCCAGGAGACGGCCTTCGCCTCCATCCAGCCCGGCATCCAGATCCGCGAGGTCAATGAGGCCTGCAAGGAGACGGCGCGCAAGGGCCTGGTGCGCCTGGGCGTGCTCCAGGAGGGCGAGGACGCCGCCGCCTGCTACTGGCACAATGTCTCGCACCACCTCGGCCTGGACGTGCATGACCCGATCAGCCGCGACATCCCGCTCGAGCCCGGCATGGTCCTGACGGTCGAGCCCGGCATCTACGTGCCCGCCTGGGGCTTTGGCATCCGCATCGAGGACGACGTGCTCGTCACCGCCGGCCGCTGCGAGAACCTCTCGGCGCCGCTCCCGCGCGAAGCGGACGAGATCGAGGCCCTGATCGCCAGCCTGCGCGCCGGCGCCTGAACCATGGAGCCCATCGCCCCTGTGGCATGGAACCGATCGCCCCTGCGCAAGGGAACCGATCGCCCCTGCGCCATGGAACCAATCGCCCCTGTGCCAGTCCTGCGGCGGCCCCGATCCGGCTGGATGGCCGGGCCGGGTTTGGTTGACATCCGTCCATATGGTCTTTAGAATATCATGTATTATTTAGAGGGATGATCGGCCACGTCTGCTGACCGGCCCTGTCCGCGGAGCCGGTGTGCGATCGTGGCCAGGACCGGCGGAAAAGCCGCGGACGCCGATTTCAGGGGGGCAGCATGTCGACGAAATTCATCTTTGTCACCGGCGGTGTCGTTTCCGGGCTCGGGAAGGGCATCACGAGCTCTGCGCTCGGTCGTCTGCTCAAGGCCCGGGGCCTGAGCGTCCGCAACCAGAAGTTCGATCCCTACATCAATGTCGATCCGGGCCTCATGAGCCCGACTCAGCATGGCGAAGTCTTCATCACCGAGGACGGCGCCGAGACGGATCTCGATGTCGGCCATTACGAGCGCTTCACTGACGAGGATCTCAACGTCGAGAGCGACATCACGACCGGCATGATCTACCGCGATGTCATCAACCGCGAGCGCGAGGGCGGCTATCAGGGCACCACCGTCCAGGTCGTGCCCCACATCATCAACGAGATCAAGGAGCACCTGTTCCGCCTTGGCGGCCCCGGCGGACCCGATGTGGTCATCACCGAAATCGGCGGCACGATCGGCGACATGGAGAGCCAGCCGTATGTCGAGGCCATCCGCCAGGCCAGCCACCAGGTCGGCCGCGAGAACGTGCTCTTCGTCCACGTCACCCTCATCCCATACCTGCGCAAGGCCGGGGAGATCAAGACCAAGCCGACCCAGCACAGCGTGCGCACGCTCCTTTCGATGGGCATCCAGCCCGACATCCTCGTCTGCCGCAGCGAAGTCCCGATCGACCAGGGCGTCAAGCGCAAGATCGCCCTCTACTGCAACGTCAGCGAAGACTGCGTCATCGAGAACCTCGATGTCGAGACCGTCTACGAGCTGCCGCTGCGCTTCGAGGCCGAAGGCCTTGCCCGTGTCGTCTGCCGCAAGCTCCGCATCGCCGAAGACGTCAAGCCCGACCTGGGCGACTGGGAACGCCTGATCGAGCGCTTCCATGAAGCAAGGCAGAACATCGAGGTCGCGATCGTCGGCAAGTACGTGTCGCTCCACGATGCCTACCTGAGCGTCACCGAGTCGCTCCGCCACGCCGCCATCCCGGCTGGCATCCGCGTCCACTTCCGCTATGTCAGCTCCGAGGACATCGAGCTGCAGGGGCCGGGCGCACTGCTCGCCAATGTCGATGCCATTGTCCTCCCGGGCGGATTCGGTCCGCGCGGCATGGACGGCATGGTTGTCACCGCCCGCTACGCCCGCGAAAACCGGATCCCCTTCCTTGGCATCGGCCTCGGCATGCAGATGGCCGCTGTCGATGCGGCCCGCCTCGGCGGCATTGGCAATGCCCACACCGCCGAATGCGAGCGTTCCTGCACACCCGTCTTCGTCCTGCCGCAGAACGGCTCGACACACGAGAAGTACATGCGCCGCGGCGCCCAGGACATCCGGCTCGCGGCCAACAGCCGCATCGCCGAAGCCTACGGCAGCACGGCCATTTCCGAGCGCCACCACAACCGCTGGGAATTCGACCGCCAGTATGCTGACGCCGTCACGGCCGCCGGATTCCGTCTCTCCGGCTGGTCTGCCGATGGCAATTATCTCGAGGCGATCGAGCTGCCGGAGCATCCGTTCCACATCGGTGTCATCTACCAGCCTGAGTTCAAGTCCCGCCCCACGCGGCCGCATCCGCTGTTCGCAGAACTGATCGCCGCCGCCGTCCGCTGCAAGACGGGCGGAGCCTGAATCCGCCCGGAGGTAAGAAATGGCCCTGATCTATGAGAACGAATCCCGCACATTCAGCGAATACCTGCTCATCCCCAACCTGACGGAGCGCGGGTGCATGCCCGACCGGGTGGATATGTCCACCGCCATCGTGCGCTACCGCAAGGGGCACGAGCAGAGCCGCCTGCGCCTGAACATCCCGATCGCCTCGGCCATCATGCAGGCCGTCTCCGGCAGTGACATGGCCATCGCCCTGGCACGCTCCGGCGGCGTCTCCTTCATCTTTGCCTCCCAGGGAATCGAGAGCCAGGCCGAGATGGTGCGCAAGGCCAAGAAGTACAAGGCCGGATTTGTCACCAGCGACAGCAACCTCAAGCCGGATGCAACCCTGGCGGACGTCCTGGCCCTGAAGCGGCGCACCGGCCATTCCACCATCGCCATCACCGACGACGGCACGCCGACCGGCCGGCTCATGGGCATCGTCACCAGCCGCGACTACCGCACCAGCCGGACCTCGCCTGACATGCCCGTCCACACCTTCATGACCCCGTTCGACCATCTCGTCCTCGCCCGCGAGGGCGTGACGCTCTCCGAGGCCAATGACATCATCTGGGACCACAAGCTGAACCAGCTGCCGATCGTCAGCGAGGACAACCGCCTGGTCGCCATGGTGTTCCGCAAGGACTACGACGAGCACAAGGAGAATCCCTACGAGCTGCTTGACAGCCACAAGAGCCTGGTCGTCGGTGCGGGCATCAACACCCGCGACTACCGCGAGCGTGTCCCTGCCCTGGTGGCGGCCGGCGCCGACATCCTCTGCATCGACTCGTCCGACGGCTTCAGCGAATGGCAGTCCGACACCCTGCACTGGATCCGCCAGACCTATGGCGACCGCGTGCTGGTTGGCGCCGGCAATGTCGTCGACGCCGATGGCTTCCGCTACCTGGTCGAAGCCGGGGCGGACTTCGTCAAGGTCGGCATCGGCGGCGGCTCGATCTGCATCACCCGCGAGCAGAAGGGCATCGGCACCGGCCAGGCGACCGCCGTCCTCAGCGTGGCGGCTGCACGTGACCAGTACTTCCAGGAGACCGGCATCTATGTGCCGATCTGCTCCGATGGCGGCATCGTCTACGACTACCACATCGCGCTGGCCCTTGCCATGGGCGCGGACTTCATCATGCTGGGCCGCTACTTCGCCCGCTTCGACGAGAGCCCGACCCGCAAGCTGCTGATCAACAACAGCTACGTCAAGGAGTACTGGGGCGAAGGCTCCAACCGGGCCCGCAACTGGCAGCGCTATGACGATGGCGGCGCCGGCGGCCTGGCCTTCGAGGAGGGCGTCGATTCCTATGTGCCGTACGCCGGCAAGCTGAAGGACAACCTCGACGTCTCCATGGCCAAGGTCAAGGCGACGATGTGCGCCTGCGGCAGCCTCTCGATCCCCCAGTTCCAGGCCCGGGCCCGACTCGTCGTCGTCTCGGCCACCAGCATCGTCGAGGGCGGCGCCCACGACGTCATCCAGAAGGAGAGCGAGCGCCGCTCGTAAGCCGGCGCTGAAACCGAGGGCAGCCGGCGCCGAATGCGCGTAGCCGGCGCCTGCATGTTGAAAGGAGACCCAAGCCAATGGCCAAGGAAATTTATGAGATGACGGTGGAAGGCATCCGCCGCTACCAGGAAGAGCTCGAGTCCCGCAAGACCGTGATCGCGGCCGAGATTTCGGAGCGCCTCAAGGAAGCCCGCGCCCTCGGCGACCTGTCCGAGAACTCGGAGTATGACGACGCCAAGAACGCCCAGGCCGAGAACGAAGTGCGCATCATGGAGATCGAGGCGATCCTGAAGAATGCCAAGGTCATTGACGAGGAAGAGATCAGCAAGAGCAAGGTCTCGCTTGGCTCGCAGATCCGCCTGCTCGACCTCGAGACGAAGGAGGAGATGGACTTCACCCTGGTCAGCGCCAAGGAGGAGGACATCTTCAACAACCGCGTCTCCAGCGACTCGCCCGTCGGCGCCGGCATCCTCGGCAAGAAGAAGGGCCAGACCATCGACGTCAAGACGCCGGCCGGCATCCTGAAGTACAAGATCGTCAAGATCGACCGTCCCTCCTGACCGCTGCAGCGGGCGCCTCCAGCCGCCCCCGATGACCGTCCCTCCTGACCGCCGCACCGGGCGCCTCCAGCCGCCCCCGATGACCGTTTGAACGCCGAAAGGCACCGCGCCGTCCCCGCGATGGCTGCGGTGCCTTCCTGATGAAAGAGGTAAAGCCATGTCCGTGTCCAGCCCGGGCCTTGACCCGAACGAAACCCAGCCGGAGGCTGCCGCCGGCCGCCAGGCCAGCGCCAGCGCCGCGCAGAGCGCCGCTGCTGCCCATCAGGCCGCCGAACAGGCTGCCATTGTGCAGGCCGCCGCTGCCGCAGCCGACGCCGAGGCCGCCAATGCCGGTGCCGCCGAGCAGAACGAGCTCAACGAGCAGATGCGCATCCGCCTCGCCAAGCTGGCCGAGCTGCGCCAGAGCCAGGGCGACCCGTTCGAGCAGGTTGTCTATCCGGTGACGCACCACAGCGCCGACATCATCGCGCGCTTCGACGAGCTCGAAGGCCAGACCGTGGCTGTCGCCGGCCGCCTGATGAGCAAGCGCGGCATGGGCAAGGTCAGCTTCTGCGACCTGGCCGACCGGGAAGGCCGGATCCAGCTGTTCACGCGCATCGATGAAATCGGTCCCGCCGCCTATGAGCAGTGGCAGCGGCTCGACCTGGGCGACCTGGTCGGGGTGACCGGCGAAGTATACAGAACCCAGCGCGGCGAGATATCGGTCCGCACGAAAGAATATACGCTTCTGGCCAAATCGCTGCGTCCCCTTCCGGAGAAGTATCACGGACTGAAGGACACGGATACGCGCTACCGGCAGCGTTATCTTGACC
>CAYOHO010000001.1:0-26432 GCA_964403755.1 uncultured Oscillospiraceae bacterium | reverse complement strand
CCTACGAGGGCGACGTCTGGGACTTCTACACCCATCAGGCCACCTGCACCCGGGCCCTGCCGGTCGGTGTCGTGATGACGATCGCCTCGACCGGAAGCGAAGCCAGCAACGGCTCGGTCATCACCAATGCCGCTACCGGCGAAAAGCTCGACATCATGGGCGACATCCACCGCCCGGCCTTCGTGCTGATGAACCCCGAGCGCACCTTCACCCTGCCGCCGCGCCAGACGGCGGCGGGCATCGTCGACATGTTCTCGCACGTCACCGAGCGCTACTTCTCCACCTCGGTCGAGACCGAGGCCACCGACCGCATCTGCGAGGGCCTGATGAAGGCCATCATCACCAATGCCGACAAGGTCATGCACAATCCCGCGGACTACCATGCCCGCGCCGACCTGATGTGGCTCTCGATCCTGGCCCATAACGGCCTCGTCGGCACCGGCCGCAACCAGGACTGGGCCTGCCACATGATCGGCGCCCCCCTCAGCGGCACGTTCAATGCCGTCCATGGCGAGACGATCTCCGTCCTGCTGCCGGCCCTGGCGACCCATGTCTACCGCGACCGCCTGCCGCGCTTCGTCCAGTTCGCCAGCCGCGTCTTCGATGTCGACATCGACCCGTATGATCCGGAGCGGACCGCCCGGCGTGGCATCGAGCAGATGACGGCCTTCTTCCGCACGCTCGGCATGCCCCTGACGCTGCGCGAGCTGAAGATCGAGGACCGCGCCCAGCTGGAGGCCCTGGCCCGCAGCACCTGCCGCTCCGGCCCGGTCGGCTTCTTCCGTCCTCTTTACGCGGAAGATGTCGCCGCCATCTACGCGGCCGCCTACTGAGGCATGATCCCGCCGGACGCACGCAGACGGCGTCCGCCCACCGGAAACCCGGCCCGACCTGAACCAGCCCCGCATCCATCCGACCGCATGGAGGAATCCAGATGCCGCTTTCGACCGCCATCAATGGAGCCATCATCCTGTCGCAGCACAACGGCTATGTCCCGTTCATCGGCAGCGTCGGCATCGCCGATGGGCGCATCGCCTATGTCGGCGAGCGGCCGGTTGCGCCCGGCGAGGCTGCCGAGCGCATCGACGCCAGCGGGAGCATCCTCATGCCCGGCCTGTTCAATGGACACTGCCACGGCGACATGACCTTCGCCCGTGGCCTCGGCGATGACCTGACCCTGCAGGAGCAGAACGAGCGCTTTGCCGCCACCGGCTGGTTCTCTACCCTCATCAGCGACGACGACCGCTTCCATGCCCGCCAGCTGGCCTACTGCGAGGCGCTGCTGGCCGGAACCACCTTCATCAATGAGAACATGTTCTGGGGCCTGGGCGAGCGCTCTGCCGAGGCCATGACGGCTGTCGGCATCGGCGGCGCCCTGACCGAGGACATCCGCTATGAGTTCTCCCGTCCCCAGGAGCTGCTCTCGGACGCGGAACTGGCCACCCTGGCCGGACGGGCCCGCAGCCAGGGCCTGGTGCCGGTGATCGGCGGCCTTTCGGAGGAGGACTTCGAGGCCGGACTGCTGCAGCGTGTCGAGGCGAAGCGCCGCGGGCTCGATGCCCTGCTGACCTGCCACCTTGCCGAGACGGACTGGCGCATTGAGCGCATCCGCCGGCTCTATGACCGCACGCCGGTCGAGTACCTGGCCGACTGCGGCTGCCTGTCGGACCGGCTGATCGGTTCGCATGTTGTCTGGACAACGCCCCGCGATATCGAACTGCTGGCCGCGCATGACGTCAAGGTCGTCAACACGCCGCTCTGCGAGATGAAGATCGCCGACGGCATCGCCCATATCCCCGAGATGGTCCGCGCCGGCGTCTGCGTCAGTCTCGGCACCGACGGCGCCATGTGGAACAACAGCAGCGACCTGTTCCGCGAGATGAAGGGCATGATGCTGCTGCATACCGTGAACTCGGGCATCCGCAGCCTGAAGGTCACCGATGTGCTCGACATGGCGACCATCAACGGCGCCCGCACCTTTGGACTCGGCGATGATGCCGGGAGCATCGCGGAAGGCCGGCGCGCCGACCTCATCCTGATCGATGCTGCCCGGGCCCACCTCACGCCGCTGCGCCTCGGCGCCTTCGAGAATGTCACGTCGAGCGTCGTCTATGCCGCCACCGGCCGCGACGTGACCGATGTCCTGGTCGGCGGACGCCGGGTCGTCGAGCGGGGCCGGCTGATGACCCTCGACCTGGAGGCGCTGCGCGCCCGGGTCAGCGAAACCTCTGAGCGGGTTGCCGCCGCGCTGGCGTGACCGTCCAGGGTGATGGGAGGAGACAGGATGATCCAGGAAGAGATCCTCAAGATGCTTGACTTTTCTGGCCAGACCGTGGTGGTGACGGGCGGCGGCAAGGGCATGGGCGCGGGGATCGCCCGCCGGTTCGCCCTCGCCGGCGCCTCGGTGGCGATCACATACTGCACACACGCCGATGAAGCGTCGGATGTCCTGGCCGGACTGGCCGCCCTGGGCTGCGACGCCGAAGCATTTGCGCTCGACCAGTCCGACCCCGGGCAGTGCACCGCCGTCATGGCGGCCATCGCCGCCCGCTTCGGCCGCATCGACGTCCTGGTCAACAACGCCGGCGTGCACAGCGACGGCAAGCCCCTCTTCGATGTCGACGCCGCCTCCTGGAACCGGGTGCTGGACACGAACCTGCGCGGCTGCTTCTTCTGCTCCCAGGCGGCGGCCCGCCACATGGCCGGCGCCCCGGAAGGCGCCGCCCCGGCCGGCACCACGGCCGGAACCACGGCCGGCTCAGTCGCTGCCAGCGCCCCGGCCGGCGGCGCGATCATCTCGATCTCGTCGATCAACGGCACAACCCCGCTGGCCAACGCCATCCACTACGGTGCCTCGAAGGCCGGCATCGAGATGATGACCCGCTCCCTGGCCGTGGAGCTCGGGCCGCGCCGGATCCGGGTCAACGCCATCGCGCCGGGACTCATCGACAGCCCGCTGCTCGATGTCTACGTTCCGGGCTGGCGCGAGCGCTTCATCGCCCGGGCGCCGCTCGGCCGGGCCGGGCAGCCGGCTGATATCGGCAACATCTGCCTCTTCCTGGCCTCACCGCTGGCCAGCTGGATCACCGGGCAGACCCTGACCGCGGACGGCGGCGTCACGCTCGCCCCCGCCTACTGAAAGGAGCATCCATGGACATGACCAGCCTGAAAGGACGCGTGGCGTTCATCACCGGCGGCAGCGGCGGACTCGGCCGCGGCATCGCCCTGGCGCTCGGCCAGGCCGGGGCGCGGGTCGCCATCGCCGATATCCGGGCCGACGCCCTGCAGTCGGCAGCAGCCGACCTGGCCGCCCGGGGCCTGGATGTCCTGCCGGTGACACTCGACGTCACGGATGACGCCAGTGTCGCGGCGGCATTCGCCGAGACCGCGGCCCGCCTCGGCGAGCCCGACATCCTGGTCAACAACGCCGGCATCACGCGCATGCAGGACCTGCAGGAGATTTCCGGCAGCCAGTGGGAACGCGTCTTTGCCGTCAACGTGACCGGCGTCTTCCGCTGCTGCCAGCGCTTTGCCGCCCGACTCCAGCAAGCCGGCTGCACCGGCAGCATCATCAACATCGCCTCCAATGCCGGCAAGGTCTGCTTCCCGGGGCAGGCCCACTACAACGCCTCCAAGGCGGCCGTCATCAACCTCACGCAGAGCCTGTCGCTCGAGCTGGCCGCTGCCGGCATCAACGTCAATGCCGTCTGCCCCGGCGGGGTGGACACGGAAATGCTCCGCTACTGCATGGAGGAAACCATCGCCCGGATTCCGGAAGACAAGCCCAGCATCGATGACCTCCGCCGCACCTGGGGACCGCCCCAGCTCGGCCGGCTCGTCCAGCCCGTCGAGGTCGGCCGGATCGTGACCTTCCTGGCCTCGGATGCCGCCATCCTGATCCGCGGCCAGGCCATCAACGTCGACGCCGGCGTCACCCGCCAATGAGCGGCGCCAGGCGAAGGAAGCCGGGTGGCGGCTCCGTGCCCGCCGGATCCCGGCAGGCCGCCCGGCAGAATGCGGCCGCCCGCTTCCGCCACAAGACTCTGCAGAACCTCAGCCAGCAGGCACCGGACCGGCCGGCCGCACCGGCCCCGACCGTCCCGCAGGCTCCGCCGGACCCGCCGGCATCAGCAGCGCAAAAGCAGCAGCCCGGCCAGCCGGCATCAGCAGCGCAAAAGCAGCAGCCCGGCCAGCCGGCTGCTGCAGGAATGAATGGAGGATGATCAGACGGACATGGATGCACGCGAAAAGCTCACCAAGGTGAATGACATTTGCCTTTTCGTGACGGACTTCGAGAATTCCCTCAAGTTCTATACCGAAAAGTTCGGCTTCCGGGTCAAGCGGCTGCAGCCTGACGCCGAACATGCCAACTACGCCGAGTTCGAGTTCCAGGGCACGAGCGTGACCCTGTGGGCCAAGTCGGGCGTGGAGACCGTCATGGACGCCCGTTTCCTCGGCGGCACCGGCCATCGCTTCATGATCGCGGTGAAGGTCCCGTCGCTGGCCGACGTCGATGCCATCCATGCCGAGCTGACCGGCCGCGGCGTCGCCTGCGCCATGCCGCCGACCACGTATCCTTTCGGCTCCCGAGCCGCCTACTATCAGGACTACGAAGAGAACATCTGGGAGGTCTTTGCCTGGGAGGAAGGCAACGGCCCCGGACTGCTCGATCCCTGATGCCCAAGCCCGCCCCGCACAGCTGTAACCACGGAAGCACTTCCCCGATGACCCGATGAACTGCCAGAGCCTCATCCATCGCCAGAAATGAAACCGCACCCGACGCCAGAGCAACGGACCCGCGCAAGCAATCCGCCCCGAAAAGTCCCTCTGTGAGAACCAAGGCCAAAGCGCCAAGGACAAAAACAAAGAAGGAGCACACCCATGAAAAAACGCATCTTCGCCCTGATCCTGACCCTGGCCATGCTGCTGACCCTGGTCGCCGGCTGCGGCACCGCCGCCACCACGACCGCCGCCACGACCAAGGCTACCTCCGCTGCCACGACCGCCGCCACCACAGCCGCCACCACGGCCGCCACCACGGCCGCCACCACGGCTGCAACGACCGCTGCCCCGGCCAAGCTGAAGGTCGCCCTCGTCGTCAACCAGAAGTTCGGCGACAACGGCCCGATGGATGACATGGCCGCCGGCCTCGCCCGCGCCGAGAAGGACTTCGGCATCACCACCAAGAAGCTCGAGTCCGCCTCCGCCGCCAACTTCGAGGCCGATGTCCGCGCCATGGCCAAGGCTGGCTATGACCTGATCATCACCACCTTCCCGTACATGAGCGACGCCACCAAGCTGATCGCCAAGGAATACCCGAAGACGAAGTTCTCCGCCATCTTCCAGTTCATCAACGTCGGCGGCACCAAGATCGACAACATCTGGGACACCGAGTTCCACGGCGAAGCCGCCTTCTATCTGGCCGGCTACTTTGCCGCCAAGGTCAGCAAGTCCGGCAAGGTGGGCATGCAGATCGGTTCCGAAGAGCTCTCCACCAATGCCGAAGGCAACGGCTTCATGCGCGGTGTCAAGGCCGCCAACCCCAATGCCACCGTCGAGTTCTCCTATGTCGGCAGCTATGAAGATCCTGCCAAGGCCAAGGAAATCGGCAAGGCCATGATCGCCAAGGGCGTTGACTTCATCCAGAACGACTCCGGCGCCTCCAATGCCGGCGCCGTCGAGGCCGCCAAGGCCGCCGGCATCATGGTCGCCGGCGAGATCACCGACTTCTACAGCACCACCAAGGACTTTGCCGGCATCGTCGGCATCGGCTTCGGCAACACCGTCTACGCCTCCGTCCAGATGGCTGTCCAGAACAAGTTCCCGGTCGGCGAGCATGGCATCCGCGGCCTCGAGAACGGCGGCTACTTCATGGACTACACCTCCTATGAGCGCTTTGCCAAGGAAAACACCAAGTACGGCGGCGCCGCCGCGACGGCTGCCATCGCCGACATGAAGGCCCTGGAGAAGAAGATCATGGACGGCTCCCTGAAGATCGCCTTCGACACCAAGACCCCGAACTGGGCCACCATCAAGGCCGAAAAGTGATCCCCGCCTGAAGCGAAGCTTCATGGCGGCCTGAAGCAAAGCTTCATGGCAGCCTGCCCCGAACCACAACGCATAACAAGAGACGGCCGCCGGGCCGGCGTTCCCTGCCCGGCGGCCGCCCATCCATGAGGAGGACGACCATGAGCGAAAACCAGACCAGTGACAGCGTCAACCGCGCAACCGCGCCCAAGGCGGCCAATGCAGGCGTCTACCACCTGCAGCTGAAGCCCGGCGATGTCCCGCCCTATGTGATCCTGCCCGGCGCGCCGGAGCGCACGCTGAAGATCGCGAAGGACTGGACCGATGTCAAGGAGGTCGCCTCCTACCGCGAATACAAGACCGTCTCCGGCAAGTACAAGGACATGTTCATCGCCGCCACCTCCACCGGCATCGGCGGACCGAGCTCCGAGATCTGCATCCACGAGCTCAACACGCTCGGCGTGCACACCTGCATCCGCGTCGGCACGACCGGCTGCATCGTCCCCGACTTTGACCTCGGCGACCTCATCATCCCGGTCGCCTGCATCCGCAAGGACGGCACCTCGGCCACCTACATCGAGCCCGAGTTCCCGGCCTTCGCGAACACCTATGTGGTGATGGCCCTCATGCAGGCCTGCGAGCGGCTCGGCTTCCGCTACGGCCTCGGCCTCGGCTATACCGTCGGCTCCTTCTACATCGGCCAGGGAAGGCCCCTGAACGATGATGGCTCCGGCTACTGGCCGTCGTTCGCCGAGAAGATCATCCCCGACCTGCAGTCGGCCCGCGTCACCAACATTGAAATGGAAACCTCCGGACAGTATGTCGTCGGCTATCTCCACGGCATGCGCATGGGCGCCATCCTGTCCGTCATCTCGAACCGTGTCCTTGACCGCTGGGGCGACAACGGCGGTGAAGCCAAGGCCTGCCTGGCCGCATCCGAAGCCATGACGATCCTGGCCCAGTGGGACCGGGAAGGCCGCATGCCGCACCAGGTCGTCCGCTGAAGCGGCCGGCCGCAGGCAGTCAGGAGCGCACATATGGCCTACGCTGTTGAAATGACCAACATCTCCAAGTTCTATCCCGGCGTCATCGCCAACAACGATGCGACGATCCGGATCGCCGAGGGCGAGATCCACGGGCTCATCGGCGAGAACGGCGCCGGCAAGTCCACGATGATGAACATCCTCTACGGCATGACCCGTCCCGACGCCGGCCGCATCCTGCTGTTCGGCAAGGAGACGGCCATTGCCTCGCCCTTCATGGCCATCGAGTCGGGCATCGGCATGGTGCACCAGCACTTCATGCTCATGCCCAACCTGACGGTCCTGCAGAACATCATCCTCGGACGCACGCCGAACCGCCTCGGCCTGATCGACGAGAAGACCGCGCGCCAGAAGATCGAGGGGATCATGAAGCAGTACAACCTGCCGGTTGACCTCGACGCCCGCATCTTCCAGCTCTCGGTGGGCGAGAAGCAGCGGGTGGAGATCATCAAGGCCCTCTACCGCGAGGCAAAGGTCCTGATTCTGGACGAGCCGACGGCCGTTCTGACGCCGCTCGAGACCAAGAAGCTGCTCGAGGTCATGGGCAAGCTGCGCGAACAGGGCTGCACGATCATCTTCATCACCCACAAGCTCAAGGAGGTCATGGCCATCACCGACACGATCACGGTCATGCGCAAGGGTGTCGTGACCGGCCGCGTGAAGAAGGCCGAGACCAACATGCATGAGCTCTCGAACCTGATGGTCGGCCGTGATGTCGACCTCAACATCCCGCGCGCGCCCTACAGCCCAAAGGAGCCCATCCTCAAGGTCGCCGGCCTGAGCGCGCTCAACCAGCGCGGCCTGCCGGCCCTGCGGGGCGTCAGCTTCGAGGTCCGGCGCGGCGAGATCGTCGGCATTGCCGGTGTCGAGGGCAACGGCCAGACCGAGCTGATCGAGGCGATCACCGGCATGATCCGGCCGACCGGCGGCACGGTGACATTCCTCGGCAAGGACATCACCCAGGCCGATGTCCGCCGGCGCCGCGAGCTGGGCATGGCTCACATCCCGGAGGACCGCCTCAAGATGGGCACGGCCAAGACCTGCTCGATCCAGGACAACCTGATCCTCAACCGCTACTACCAGCGGCCCTACAGCCGCCACAAGTTCCTCGACACGCGGCGCCTGGCGCAGCTGGCGACGGAGCTCTGCGACCGTTTCATGGTCAAGACGCCGGACCCGACCTTCAAGCTCTCGACGCTATCCGGCGGCAACATGCAGAAGGTGGTCTTCGCCCGCGAGCTGGAGGTCGACCCCGAGCTGCTGATTGCGGCGCAGCCGACCCGCGGCGTCGACATCGGCGCCATCGAGTACCTGCACCGCAAGCTTATCGAGACCCGAGACAGCGGCAAGTCAGTCTTCCTGGTCTCGGCCGAGCTCGACGAGATCCTGTCGCTGTCCGACCGGGTCCTCGTCATGTATGAAGGGGAAATCGTCGCCGAATTTGGCCGCGAGGACCTCGACGAAAACACACTGGGTGTCTACATGATGGGCGCCCATCGACAGGGAGGTGAAACCCATGAAGCCAGCCGCTCCTAACCGCGTCCTGCGCGAAACGACCCTTACCGTGGGCCGGCAGGTTCTCATGATCGCCGTCTCGCTGCTGCTGGCGTCGCTGTTCCTGGCGGTCGCGAAGTACGACATGGCCGCCATCGTCAACGGCATCATCGACGGCCTGACGTCGGACATCTCCGGCACCATCCGCTGGGCTACGCCCATGATCCTGGCCGGCCTGGCGATCTGCGTCACCTACAAGGCCGAGGTGTTCAACCTCGGCGTCGACGGCCAGATCTACATGGGCGCCGCGGCCGCCACGGTTGTCGCTCTGCGCATCCCGGACCTGCCGGCGCCGCTGGCGATCGTCACCGTCTTCATCGCCGCGATGCTGGCCGGAGCCCTGTTTGCCCTGCTGCCGGCCCTGCTCAAGGTCTACCTGAACACCAACGAGGTCGTCTCGACCCTGCTGCTCAACTTCATCGCCCTCAACTTCATCGAATACCTGGTCATCGGTCCGCTGCGCGACACCTCCACCGGCGTCAACCTCAATGCCAGCCCGCTCTTCGGCAAGAACACCTGGCTGCCGCGCCTCGCCTACCTGCAGCCGTCCGAGGCCAATATCGGCTTCTACATTGCGCTCATCGCCGCCGTCATCCTGGCCGTCGTCTTCTACCGCATGACCATCGGCCACGAGATCAAGATCGTCGGCGCGAACCCGACCCTGGCGCATTATGCCGGCATCAGCCCGAACCGGATCACGCTCCAGGTCATGCTGATCAGCGGCTCCATCGGCGGCCTGATCGGCGCGATCGAGGTCACCGCGATCCAGCACCGCCTGCTGGCTGCCTTCAACCCGGGCCTCGGCTTCAACGGCGTGGTCGTCTCGCTGCTCGCCAACAACAATCCGATCGGCGTCATCTTCTCCGGCTTCTTCTTCGGCGCGCTGAAGAACGGCGGCATCAACATGGAGCGCGTCACCGACGTGCCGTCGGCCGTCACGGAAATCGTCATGGCCATCGTCATCATCACCATCAGCGCCCGGATGACCGTGCCGCGCCTGCTCAAGCGGCGCCGCAAGGCCGATGCCGCAGCCCTGAAAGCGGAAGGAGACCGGACATGAACGAGTTCTTCAACGCCGACACCTTTGCCTCGATGATCCGCATCTCGACGCCGCTGATCCTGGCGGCGATCGGCGGCCTGCTCTGCCAGCGCGCAGCCGTCTTCAACATTGCCCTCGAGGGCTTCATGCTCTTCGGTGCCTTCTCCAGCATCGCCTTTGTCTCCTGGTTCGGCGGCAGCGTCTGGATGGGCATGCTCGGCGCCATGCTGGCCGGCCTGCTGCTCAGCGCCGTGTTTGGCCTCTCCGTGATCCGCTTCAAGGCCAATGCCATCATCGCCGGCATCGCCATCAACATGTTCAGCCTCGGCATCACGGCCTACCTCCTGCGGGCGGTTTTCAGCGTCCAGGGCCGTCTCAAGCCGGCCGTCATCCACAAGCTCGAGCCGATCGACCTGCCGCTCATCGGCCAGATCCCCTTCATCGGCGGCGTCATCAGCAAGCACAGCATCGTCGACTACTTCGCCATCCTGCTGGTCGTAATCACCTTTATCGTGCTCTTCCGCACCGAAGCCGGCCTCAAGATCTGCGCCGTCGGCGAGTCGGAGGACGCCGCGCGCACGGCCGGCATCCGTCCCGACCGCATCCGCTGGCAGGTCGTCCTGCTTTCCGGCGCCTTCAGCGGCCTGGCCGGCATGTATCTCTCGACGGAAATGGTCTCCCAGTTCTCCGAGAACATGGTCCAGGGCCGAGGCTTCACCGCCTTCACGGCCGTCGTCTTCGGCGCCGCCCACCCCATCGCCGTCTGGCTGGTCACCCTGCTCTTCGGCCTGGCCGACGCGATCGGCATCCGCATCGAGCTGGCAAGCACCGGCATGCCGTCCTCGATCATCCGCATGTTCCCCTTCATCCTGGCGCTGGTCGCCCTGGCCATCAGCTCCTACTCCGAGAAGCTGCGCAAGCAGGGCAAGCTCAGCAGCCGGGGCGGGAAGAGGAAGAGCCGCGAAAAGGAGGCTGGCTGAGCCATGGGACGCTTTACCATCATCGTCCTCGACAGCTTCGGCGTCGGCGAGCTGCCGGATGCCGCCGACTTCGGAGACACCGGCACCCACACCCTGAAGCACATCAAGGAGCACGTTGGCGACCTCCGGATCCCCAACATGATGTCGCTCGGCCTCTACAACATCGACGGCGTCGGCCTCGAGGGCGTGGACGCCCCCACCGGCGCCTACGGGAAATGCATCGAGCGCTCCTGCGCCAAGGACACGACGACCGGCCACTTCGAGATTGCCGGCCTGGTCATGGAGAAGCCGTACCCCGTGTTCGGCGACTCGTTCCCGCCGCGCATCATCAGCGAGCTGGAGCGCCGCATCGGCACGAAGGTGATCGGTAACTACCCGGCATCGGGCACCGAGATCATCCAGGTGCTCGGCGACGAGCATGTGCGCACCGGCTACCCGATCGTTTACCTTTCGGCCGACAGCCTGATGCAGATCGCCATGCACGAGAGCGTCATCCCGCTCGAGCGCCAGTACGAGATCTGCCGCATTGCCCGGGCCCTGATGATGGGCGACGACACCGTCAGCCGCATCATCTGCCGCCCGTTCACCGGCACGTCCGGCGCCTACGTCCGCACCGAGAACCGGCGCGACTTTTCGATCGACCCGCCCGGGCCGACCGTGCTCGACGCGCTCAAGGCAGCCGGCAAGGACGTCATCGCCGTCGGCAAGATCGAGGACATCTTCAACCGCGTCGGCATCACCCGCATCGACCATACGAAGAACAACGCCGAGGGCACGGCGGCAACGGAACGCTTCCTCGCCACGGACTTCGACGGCCTGCTCTTCGTCAACCTGGTCGACTTCGACATGCTGTACGGCCACCGCAACAACCCGGTCGGCTACGCCCGCGCCCTCGAGGCCTTCGATGCCCACGTGCCCGCGATCCTGGGCCTGCTGCACGACGACGACATCCTCGTGATCACGGCCGACCACGGCTGCGACCCGACCACGCCGGGAACCGACCACACCCGCGAGCACACACCGCTGCTCGTCTGGGGCCCCAGGCTGAAGCACGGCGTCAACCTCGGCACCCGCGCGACGTTCGCCGACATTGCCGCCACCATCGCCGACTACTTCGGGCTCGCCTTCCCGGTCGGGACCTCGTTCCTGCCGGAGATCCGCTAGAACCGATCGCCCGTAAAACCGCCCGGCCGGCGCCCGCTGACACCGACCGGCCCATGCTAAGGAGAAAGCCACCATGATCCAGGAAAAGATGCTCATCAACGGCCAGTGGACCGACGCCGCGTCCGGCGCGGTGATCGAGGTCCGCAACCCCGTCGACAATGAGGTCTTCGCCACCGTCCCGAAGGGCGGCGCCGAAGAAGTCGATGCCGCCGTCGCGGCCGCGAAGGCGGCCTTCCCGGCCTGGTCGAGGACGACCCCGTTCCAGCGCGGCCGCATCCTGCGCGAGGCCTCCCGGCTCGTGCTCGAGAACCAGGCGGAGATCGCCGGCCTGATGACGCGCGAGCAAGGCAAGCCCCTGGCCGAGGCCACCGGTGAAGTCCGCAAGGGCGCCCAGATCCTGGCCTATTATGCCGAGGAGGGCGAGCGCGTCTTCGGCCGCATCATCCCCAATGAGGACGGCAACGACATCGAGAGCCACGTCGTCTATCAGCCGGTCGGCGTCGCCGCCTGCATCTCACCCTGGAACTATCCGATCGAGCTGCTGGCGTGGAAGGTCGGCGGCGCGCTCGCTGCCGGCTGCACCGTTGTGCTCAAGGTTCCGTCGGAGACGCCGCTCAGCGCCATCGCCTTCGTGCGCGCCGTCCTGGCCGCCGGCGTTCCGGCCGGTGCGCTCAACCTCATCACGGGTCCCGGCGCCACCGTCGGCGACCGCCTGGCCGAGCATCCGGACGTGCGCAAGATCGCCTTCACCGGCTCCACGGCGGTCGGCCGCCAGATCATGGCCAAGGCGAGCCAGAGCCTCAAGCGCCTGTCGCTCGAGCTCGGCGGCAGCCTGCCGATGATCGTCTGCGAAGACGCGAAGCTCGACGCGGCCGTCGCCGGCGCCGTGCGCCGCAGCTTCCGCAACATGGGCCAGATCTGCATCGCCGTCAACCGCATCTACGTCGCCCGGCCGATCTACGAGGCCTTCCTCGAGAAGTTCGCCGCCCAGACGCAGAAGCTTACCTTCGGCGACGGCCTCACCGAAAAGGTCGACCTCGGGCCGATGTGCACCGCCAAGGGCGTGCACACCGCCGAGGACCACATCGCCGACGCGCTGGCCAAGGGCGCGAAGATCTGCTGCGGCGGCCGAAAGCCGGCGGGTGAGCGCTTCGCGAAGGGCAACTTCTTCGAGCCGACCGTCCTGCGCGACGTCGACCATTCGATGAAGGTCATGCAGGAGGAGACATTCGGCCCGGTTGTCGGCGTCATGCCCTTCGACAGCATCGACGAGGTCATCGGCCTGGCCAACGATACCGTCTACGGGCTCGCCGCCATCGTTTTCACCGAGAGCCTCAGCCTGGCCCGCCGCCTGTCGCTGGCCATCGAGGCCGGAAACGTCGCGATCAACAATGTCGACGCCGGCGTCATCAATGCCCCCTACGGCGGCTGGAAGGCCAGCGGCTTCGGCCACGAGCACGGCTCGGAAGGCCTCTACGAGTACCTCAACATCAAGCACATCCGCGTCAGGACGCTTTAGGTCCAGGAGGCCGCCGATTCCGGCCGGCTGCTTTCCATCAGATGCTGAAAAGGGCTGCCCCGTCAATCATGGGGCAGCCCTTTTCGGACTTTTAGAAGGAAGGCCGGCGGCCGGATTCGGCAGAACCTGCCGCTAGTCGGCCAGGATGCTGCGGGCGACGATCCGGTAGACCTCGAGACAGTTGAGGACGCTCTGGCAGTCGACATACTCGTCCGGCTGGTGGCAGTGGTCGCCGGAAGGGCCGAACGACATGCATTCGCCGTTGCCGCAGTTGCCGGCGATGACGCCGCTGTCGGTGTAGCCGGTGAAGACCGCAGCCTTGCACGGCTTGCCGAAGACCTGGCGCGAGGCCTTGTCCAGCTCCGCCAGCAGCACGGAGTCCTCGTTGATCAGCACGAAGGGGCGCTCGGCAAAGCAGCTGTAATGGCCGCTGCTGCCGGGCACGCGAGCGATCCCGGTGGCGATGGCGTCAGCGACCAGCTGCTTGGAGGATTCGACGCTCAGCGGCGGTGCCAGCCGCATGTCGATCCAGAGCGAGCACTTTTCCGGAACCATGTTGGTGTTGACACCACCCTGGATCCGGCCGAAGCAGACGGTCGGCCGGCCCATCACCGGATCTTCCGGATACTGGGCGATCGCACGGCGGATCTCGCTGATGATCTCGGCCATGGCGGCAACGGCATCGATGCCGAGGTAGGGAAGGCTGCCATGGGCGGTCTTGCCCTCGGTCGTGATCTCGAACCAGGTCTTGCCCTTGTGGCCGAACATGGCCACCGTGCGGTCTTCGATCCCCTTGCCGCTGAACATCAACGACGGCTCCATGTCGAGCACCAGGCTGTCGCGGGTTGCGACGCCGCTGGTGCAGAGCCGGTCGGCGCCGACCATCACGTCTTCCTCGTCGCCGGAGGCGATGAAGATGAAATCGTACTTCGGAATGATGCCCTTGGCATGGAATTCGTTGGTGATATCGCGGAACGCGATCATGGCTGCCGCCATGCCGGACTTCATGTCGTTGGTGCCGCGGCCGTACATGCGGCCGTCGCGGATGGTGGTCCGGAACGGATCGACCGTCCAGCCATCACCGATCGGGACCGTATCCATGTGGCAGACATACAGCAGGTTGGGGTGCGACACCTTCCCCTTATAGGTCGCCAGCACGTTGAAGCGTCCGGGCAGGAACTCCTGGGTGCTGATTTCGGCGTGGGTGCTGGCCTTGAGCCAGTCCTGGATGAACTGGCCGACCGCCCCCTCAAAAGTGCCCTTGTTGGTGCTTTCAATCGCGACGAGCTGGGATGTCAGTTGCAGGACTTCATCTTCAAACATACGGTGACTCCCTTGCGGATGATCATGATCAGGCACAGCCCGGAAGGCTGGCCTGGCAGGACAGCGGCCGGGGCTTCAGATGCCCCGGCCGCCGCCGTTCCGTGATTCAGAAGTTCAGTGCCACGGGTTCATAGGGTGTTTCACAGGGGTTGCCTTTTGCGAACAGCACCTCGCCGCGGGTCAGGTTGACCTGCATGGAGAACACCGAGCACATGCGCAGGCCTTCCGGCTGGGCCGGATCGTCGTGGCGGCAGATGCAGTTGGGCGCCTCCACATGGTCCTGCAGCACGCCGCGCACGAACTCCGGCGTGACCCGGCCGGCCTGTCCGGCCAGCAGCTTTCTGGCCCGGCACAGGCGGATAAACGTGTCCGGCACCTTGTATTTCATGGTGTCGGTCCGCGGGCTGCGCGGCAGGCGCGGGCTGATGAAATGGTTGGTGTGCACGATGATCCCGTTCTCCGGATAGAGGACATCGAAGTCCTCGTTCTCGATCTCGATGTCGACGATCTCGCCATTGCGGGCGCCGATCAGGAAGTTCGCGCAGCAGCCCAGCTTCATGCGGGTCGCTGCCCGCAGGGCCTGGACGAGGGACTCGCTGTCGAGGATCCCGCGCATCGCGATGTGCAGCGGCAGGCCTTCCGGGGCCGCATCCGTCGACAAGGCGTTCAGGAACAGCGCGATGCCGGCGGCGTTGTAGCCGGTCTTGCCGATGATGCCGGCCTCGGTGACCAGCAGCATGGATGGCCGGCCGTTCTTCTGCGTGATCCGCATCCGGACCATCGCCTGCCGCTGGACCGCCTTCCAGTCCCAGTTATGGGAAATGATCGCATCGCCGTTCGCACTGGCCTCGGCCGTGATGCCGATCGACGTGCATCCGCCTTCCAGCGGCTCCAGCAGATTGCCGGCAAACATCAGCTCGCTGCGGGAATTGAGTGCCAGGATGTCTTCGAAATCCATCCGGGCGCCCTCGGCGACACCCCGGATCTCCTCCAGGTAGTCCGGATTGTAGTCGCCGATGATGTCGATGTAGCGCCGGGAAAGCTTCTTGGCCCGCTCCCACTCCAGACCGGCGTAGTCATGGAAGATGTCGCGGTAGCACCGGATGCTGTTCCCGATCTGCCTTGTGAACAGGCTGCCATGCTGCAGGCCGATTTCACGGGGTGTCCCGGCCACGTCGGCAATGGGGAATAGTCCGTTGTCCATCCGGGATTCCTCCTTCAGGTGACCTTGATGAGCACTTCGGCGATCAGCGCGCCCCAGAAGAAGGCGCCGAAGATGACCACGATGCCGACGACAACTGCCTTCCAGCTGAGCTTGCGGAAGGCATCCCAGTCACGGCCGACAATGACGCCGGCATAGGCGAGGATCGGCGTGACGATCGCCATCAGGTTGATCTTGTTGACGTAGGGCGTCAGGATGGCCGCGATGGGCGTATAGGGCATCGACACAAGGATCGCGACTACGGAGACATACAGCATGGCCGGCATTTTGCCGGGAATGAGCTTGGTGACGAACAGGCCGGCGATCGAGATCACGAACAGGATGAGCATGCCCGGAAGCGAGTCGAGGATCGGCACCTTGTAGCCAACGTAGTTGCCGACGCATCCCATCATGGCCAGGATGGCCAGACCGGCGAACCAGTCCCGGATTTCATTTTTTGCAAACGCCTTTACACTCATTTTTCCGCACTCCTTATCCTTCAGCCTTAGCCGGTGCTGTTGAAGCCTTCGCCTTCTTGCCAAGGAGCGGCGAAAGCCGCTTGTACATCCATTCCGTGATCGGCAGGTTGATGAACAGGCCGACATAGATGGCAAGGACGCTGGAGATCAGGTTGGAGGCGATGACAAAGGCGGAGATCTTCTGCTCGATTGCCGGGAACATCGAGACCATCGTGCCGATGGCGGCGGTGGACATGGATGCGGAGCCGATGCCGGCTGCCATGGCGACGGCTTCGAGGCTGAACAGGCCGGTCGTCGTGAAGACGCTGGACAGGATGCCGACGGTGATCGTGCCGAAGACGGTGCCGGTGATGTACATGCCGATGACGCCACGCAGCTCGGCGCCGTCGCCATAGCGGTTCTCGATGATCGCAATGCCCGCCTCGCGGGAGTTGGCGAACGTCAGGCCGATCGACTCCCGCTTCAGGCCCAGCGCCAGGGCCAGCGGCAGGGCCAGGATGCAGGTCATGGAGTCAGCCAGGTTTGAGAACAGCAGCGGAATGCTGGATTCCCAGATGACCTTCAGGTTGGCGCCGACGGTGAAGCCCAGCTTGGCCATCAGCAGGATCGTCGAGAGGCCCATCATCAGGGCGCCGGCAGCGTTGTTCTTGGTGCCGACCCACTTGAAGGGCTTGAACAGGTAGAGGGCCGTGACAATGGCCATCGAATACAGCAGCGGAAGCAGCGTGACCCGAACCGATCCCCAGACCGGGATGACGATCGCGCCGATCTTGTCGGAAATCATGCAGGCGATCAGGATGATCAGGTGGAATTTCCAGTCCCTGACAAAACTATAGTCAGAACTGATCTTCTCGTCCATCTCTTTTTCTTCGATCTTTACAGCCATCTTGTTACTCCTTCTCGAGTGTTGATTCTTGAGCGGTGCCTGTTGAATGGCTTTTCCGGCATGGCGGCCGACAGGCGCCTCCGGACAGATGCAGACGGATTCGGCTGGACTCAGGCTAGAGGGCTGGCTTGTCCCAGAGCAGCAGCTTCTGGCCGATGCCCTTGCGCAGCGCGTTCTGATAGACGGTGTAGCCCCAGCCGACATCGAACACCGCCATGCCGCAGGCTACGAAAATGATGGTTTCATCATCCGACTGGCGGCCTGCCTGCTCGCCAAGGATGATCTGGCCGATGCTCTTGCTGCGGCTGTCCTGCAGAGCGGGCAGCCGGCCCTGATCGATCATGGCATAGATCGGCCCGCCGATGACGCCGCGATAGTAGCCTTCCCGGTCGCCCGACTCGATCGCCTCGCTGACATAGGCCTCGTGAAGGCCGATGTGGTCGTAGACGACCGTGCTCTTCAGCCAGAAGTCGTCGTCGCCCTGCGAGGGCCCTGACAGCAGGACCAGGGCGCCCTTCTTCAGCCAGGCATGCTCGAGCTTCAGCGGCTTCACCCGGGAAGCCGCGACCGAAACGATGTCGGATTCCCGGACAGCTGACTCGAGGTCGGCATTTGCCTCGGCCTCGATCTGGTACTTTTCCCGCACATAGGCGGCCATGCGCTCCATCGATGACTGGTGAATGGCATGGCAGATAACCTTCCTGATGCCGGCAGCCTGCGTCAGGATATGGTCCATGCAGGCCTGGTTGATCGGTCCGCAGCCGATCAGGGAAAGGACGGCTGCATCCTTGCGTGCCAGATGTCGGGTTCCGACACCCGGGACGGCTCCGGTTCGGGCAGCACTGAGCAGGTTTGCTGACATGAGGCAAAAGGGTGCACCGGTGTCCTTGTCGTTCAGCATGACCGTCAGGATTGAACGCGGCAGTCCCTTCTCCTTGTTGGCGGCGTTGGAGCCGTACCACTTGTTGCCGCAGCAGTCGAAGCGGCCGCCCAGGTATGCCGGCATGGCAAAGAAGCGGCGGTCCGGACCGGCGACCGGCATGTTCGGGAAGGGTGTCTGCCTGGGGAAGATGATCCCCATGCCATGGCTGTTGTGTGTCGGTCCGCCCATCAGGTAGTCGCCTTTGGCCAGAAGCGCGAACACTTCCTGGCAGACATCGACACAGGCGGCCCGGTCGTTTACGCCGGCGGCAATCGTGTCCGGCTCGGACAAGTACAGGAATTCAATTCTGGTATCCATGCAGCCTTCTCCTTTTCAACGCTTTGGCATGATTCAGTGAATCCTTGCATCGCCCCTTTCGCCATGCTTCCTTGCTGCGGCCGGCTGCCGGCCTGTGCCGGACGCCGGCCCGATCAGCCGCCTTTCTGTCCGTTCCGCATGCTGTCCGTCGCCTTTGCCGGATCAGCGCTGCCGGCTTCAGTCAGGAAAGCTGGAAATCGTCCTGCGCGAGACCGGCGAGATGGAAATGGATCATGGCATAGCCTGCCAGAGCCTTTTCCATGTAGTCGATCCGCACCTTGTCGACCGGCCGGTGACAATAGAACTCCTGCATCGGCGAATAGCCGATGGCAGGCTTCCCATCCCGGCCGCAGACAACAGCCAGGTCGGTCCCGAAATCCCAGTAGCCGTACTTGACCGGCTGGCCGAGTGCCTGCAGCGCATCTGCGGCCCGTGAGACAAAGACATTTTCCGGGCTGATCTTCCAGGCCTGCTTGACATTCGCAACCTTCTGGGACAGTCCGGTATAAGACGTGCGCGTTTCGGCAGCGACCGCGACCGTCGCCTTGAACTGGGGATCGCCGGCCTCCAGGGTGCCGATCAGCTCCTGGATCTGGCTGATGCAGTCGTCGGCCGTCTCGCCGGGTATGAAGCGACGGTCATAGATCATGTTGCAGCGGTCGGGAACGATGCTCATCGAGCCCGGCTCGCAGTCGATGTACTTCAGGGCGATGCTGGACCGGCCGACATCGGCGTCGACGCGCGCCTGCCGGGCGACCACTTCCTCGATCCGGTCAATGAAGCGGGTCGCCTTGTTGACGGCGTTGATGCCAAGCCAGGGTGAACTGCTGTGTGAAGACAGGCCGTGGGTCGTCACCTTGATTTCCACGCGCCCGCGGTGGCCGAGATAGAGCTTCAGGCCGGTCGCCTCGCAGGACACGACGCCGTCGAAGCCGATGCCCCGGGCCGGGAGCGTCTCGTCAATCAGCTTGATCATGCCGAGCTGCTCGGCTGGCTCCTCCAGGACCACCGCCGTGAACAGATAGTTGCCACGGATCGGGATGCCCTGGGCCCGCATGCGGAGCAGCATGGCGCCGCTGTACACCTGGCAGGCGCCGCCGGCCTTGGTGTCGGCGGCGGCGCGGCCGTGGATCACACGGGTCCGCTCCAGCGCGTCGCGGTCCTGGTTTTCCATCTCCGCCTCGTCGATGGCTGCGCCGTAGGGATCGTAGCCTTCCCAGGCAGACAGGTCGCCCGGGTCGACATGGTCGAGATGCGCGTTGTACATGATCGTCGGGCCGGGCTCGGTGCCGCGGACGAGGCCGATGACATTGCCCCAGGCATCGCGGAAGACCTCATCATAGCCAAGCTTTTCCATCTCGGCCAGATAGGCGTCGGCGACATCCTTTTCGGATCCGGGCAAGGAAGGTCTGCGGATGAGGCGCTGGCAGAAGTCAATGGTGTCAGGCAGGAAATCGGAGGCCAATGACTGAATCGTCGGAGTCAGGCTTGTGAGGCTCATGGTGGTGCCCTACATTGCTGAACGGGTGACGATATTTCTACAATCAAAATAAGTGAAAACGGGAAACTGAGATATCGCAATCTTCCATCATTTTATAACAATATTGACGACCATGGCTGAAGTGCGCCGGCTGATCGGATTTATACGCGAAAGTCGTCTGGTCACGTCGACTTGCACAATCAAGAAGCGGATACAACGAAACCATTTTGATCCAATCAACAATTTCACACGACGGATTGACAAATCATCTGATCTTTTCTAGTTTCATAAGGAAGGGCTTGTCGGCCCGGAGCTGGCAATATTGCGCAGATCAGCCAGCCCTGCCTGTCAGACGGACTCCGTTCCGGCAGGGAAAAGGCAGATGCGGGAGGATATCGTGGCTGCAATCATCAAGAACCGGGAGCGCCTGACGGCTCATGGGGATACGGAATCCCGACGCATCGTGCTGGACCTTGTGGAGCGGACGCTCGTCCGCCTGAATGCCTACGCGCGGATCCGGCAGATCGTTCACCGGGACGGCCAGATCCTGCGCATCGGCGACCGGAGCTGGGATCTGGCGGCCAGGCGCCATGTCTACCTGATCGGCGCCGGCAAGGCCTGCAATGCGATGGCAATGGCTATTGACGAGATCCTGGGCGACTGGCTGACCGATGGCATCGCAATCGTCAAGATTGCCGAGCCTGCGGATGTCTTCCGCAAGACGCGGGTGTTTGTCGGCGGCCACCCCTTGCCGAACGAGACCGGCATGAAGGCGTGCCGGGAAATCCTCGATATCGTTGACGCCAGCGGGCCGGATGACCTGTTCCTGGTCGTGATGAGCGGCGGCAGCTCGGCCCTGATGAGCCTGCCAATCGATGGCATCACCCTGCAGGACGAGATCGACACGACCGATGTCATGCTGAAGTCCGGAGCCAACATCTTTGAAATCAATGCCATCCGGCGCCATATCTCGCAGATGAACGGGGGCATGCTGGCCAGGCGGATCCAGCGCCGCGGCGGCACCCTGATCGGATTCGGCATCAGCGATGCGATTGCCTCGCCGCCGACCGGCGATATCAGTGTCCCTTACGCCAGATACCGCGCGACGCCGATGGGGCCCGACCAGACGACCCTCGAGGATGCCCGCCGCGTCATCCGGGAATACCAGGTGGAGGACCGCCTTCCCCGTTCCGTCGTCGACTACCTGATGAACGCCGGCCCGGAGGGTGAGACGCCCAAGGCCTTCCCGGACAACACCTATTACCTGATCAACACCGTGCCGGACTCCTGCCGCTACGCCAGGGAGATCGCCGGCGAGATGGGCATCCCGGCCGTCATCCTCAGCTCGTTCCTGGACGGTGAAGCCAAGGATATCGGCACGGTGATGGCTGCGCTGGCGCGGGAGATCCAGACCTACGGCAATCCGGTCTCCGCGCCGTGCCTGGTGCTGAGCTCCGGCGAGGCTGTGACGACCATCCTGGACAATCAGCAGATTGCCGGACATGGCGGGCCCGGACAGGAGATGGTTGCCAGCTTTGCGCTCACCGCCGGCAGTGTGCCTGGCGCCTGCCTGCTTTCAATCGATTCCGAAGGCACGGACGGCACCACGTCGGTTGCCGGCGGCATCACGGATTCACAGACCGCACGCCGGGCCTCCGGAAGCGGCATCGACCTGCGCGCCGGACTGCGCGGGCATGCCTGCTTCGAGTCCCTCGACGCCCTCGGCGATACAATCCTGACCGGCAATACCGGCACGAACCTCTGCGACTTCAACGTCCTGTATGTGCCGGCAGCGGAGACTGGAGGAAGGGCATGAAACCATCCATCATCAGGCAGGTGTCCGCCCGGCAGCTGATCGACATGGCTTGCCGGCCGATGGTCGAGGTTGACGTCGTTACCGATGACGGCTCGCTCGGGCGCGGCAGCGCACCGACGGGCAAATCGGTCGGCGCCTATGAGTCCTTCATCCTGCGCGACGGCAATCCGGACGAGTATGACGGCCTGGGCGTGCACAAGGCGGTCGACGTCGTCAACCGGATCATAGCACCCGAGCTCGTCGGCCAGGATGCAGCCAACTTCCGCCGGCTTGACCAGATCATGATCGACCTGGATGGCACACCCGACAAGCACCGGCTTGGCGGCAACTCGATCTACAGCACGTCGGTCGCGATCCTGCGCGCTGCTGCCAGAAGCGCCGGCCGGACGGTCTATGAATACCTGGCGGATGGCCCGATCCGCCAGGTGCCGGTACCCTCGTTCAATATGATCAACGGCGGCAGCAACGGTGCGGTCAGGCAGGCAATCAACGAGTTCATCGTCGTGCCCTGGCGGGCCGCCGCCATTGAGGAGGCGGTCGAGATCGCCGTCCGGACCTTCGCCGAGGTCGGCCGGGTGATCGCGCGGCGAACCGGCTCCGAAGCCAAAGTCGGCCGCTCCTATGGCTGGGTCGCCCCTTCCGAGGATCCCGCGGTGGTCCTGGATATCCTGTCCGAGGCGCTCGCTGCCAAGGGCTACGCCGGCAAATGCTCGTTTGCGCTCGACTGCGCGGCCAGCGCCATGTACGATGCCGCCTCCGGAACCTACTACCTGAACGGCCGGCAATGGCAGACGGCCGAGCTGATCGGCTACTATCGCGACCTTTCCAGGCGGTTCGACTTTGTCTTCATTGAAGACCTGCTGGATGAAAACGACTGGGAAGGATTTGCCCTGGCCCACCGGCAGCTTGACCGGACTCTCCTGATTGGCGACGACCTCACGGTGTCCAGCCGGGAGCGACTGGAAAAGGCACATGCCCTGGACGCGATCGACGGGTTCATCCTCAAGCCGAACCAGATCGGCACGATCAGCGAAGCGCTGGACGCCCATGCCTATGCCTTGAGCCAGGGCCTGCTCTCGACGCCCTCCGGACGCTCCGGGGGCGTGATCGACGACATCATCATGGATCTGGCAGTCGGCCTGGGCGTCCCGTTCCTCAAGAACGGCTGCCCGCGCTCCGGCGAACGCATTGAAAAGCTCAATTTCCTGATGCGGGTCAACAGCCTGAACCCGGGCTGCCAGATGGCCCGGCTTGACCGGCTCGTGCGGTTCTGAACGGAACCGGCCGGATGTTCCGGCCAGAACGGAGCGGAGTGCCATGAAGCTGCGGCCAATCGTCATCGACAGCAACCAGCGGGAACCGTCCGAATACATGACGGACAGCTTCCCGCTATCATTCGACGAGCAGCAGGTGGCTGACTCCCGGATCAATGCGATCCGCCACTGGCATGACGGCATCCAGATTTCCTACGTCACGAAAGGCCGTGTCCTGTTCCGGGGCGACGGAACAGAGGCCCTGATCGGTCAGGGACAGGCCCTGTTCATCAACAGCTGCTGCCTGCACGAGGCGGTTCTGCTTCCGGACCAGACCGACAGCGTCTACATAAGCGTCAATTTCCATCCCGGCCTGATCTATGGCCAGATGGACAGCAGCATCTATCTTGACTATGTCTACCCGGTTCTCAATTCCGTTGACCTGGCCTTCATTCCGCTGACCGGCCCGTCCGGCTGGCACCGCGACTTCTGTGCGCTCGTCGAGCAGCTCATCGCCCTGGAGCGCCGCCATGAGTTCGGCTACGAGCTGGGCCAGAAATGCTGCATCAGCCAGATGTGGCAGCTGCTGATCCAGCACAACCGGGAGAAGATCGAGACGTGCCGCCGGATCTCCTTTGAGAACCGGATCAAGATCCGCAAGATGGTGAGCTGCATCCAGGCGAACCATGCCGAACCCCTGACACTCAAGGACATTGCCGATTCGATCCATATCAGCCGCAGCGAATGCTGCCGCCTGTTCCGGCGTGTCCTCGACCTGACGCCTTTCGAGTACCTGATCCAGTACCGGATCTCGCAAAGCCTCATGTATCTGTCGTCAACGGACCTGTGCATCTCGGATATTGCCCAGCAGGTCGGATTTGGCAGCAGCAGCTACTTTACGGAATGCTTCAAGCGTGAAATGGGACAGTCACCGGTCAAGTACCGGAAAAGCCTGATGACCAGGATGGGGGAGACAGACAGGCCGTCCTGAAGGCGCCTGTCGGACAAGCCCGCCCGCCGCCGTCGCTGCCGGACCGGCAGGACATCGCACCGCCCAAGGGGGAAAGGATTCGGCCATGGACGTCAAGGACCAGATCATTCAAGCCATCGAGGACAGCCGGGAAACGTACATCAGCCTGAGCAGGCAGATCTGGAACACCCCGGAGCTGCGCTTCGACCTGCCCGAATCGACCCGGAACGTCAAGGCGCTGCTGGAAAGCGAGAACTTCCGGCTTCAGACCGGCCTGGCCGGCATGGAGCATGCGTTTCTGGCCGAGTACGGCTCAGGGAAGCCGGTCATCGGCATCCTGGCGGAATTCGACGCCTTGTCCAACCTGAGCCAGGAAGCGGGCGTGCACGAGAAGAAGCCGCTGACCGATGGCGGCAGCGGCCATGGCTGCGGCCACCATCTGCTGGGCATCGGCGCCGTGGCCGGCGCAATCGGGATCAAGCAGTACCTCGAGGCGAGCGGCCATCCGGGAACGATCCGGCTTTACGGCTGCCCGGCAGAGGAAAGCGGCTATGGCAAGGCGTTCATGGCCCGCGCCGGCGTCTTCGGCGGGGAGGATGCCTACCTGACCTGGCACCCCTGGGATACGAACGGCCTCTGGGACCAGGCAACCCTGGCGGTCAGCCAGTTCTACTTCACGTTCAAGGGGACGGCCGCCCATGCCGGAGGCGCGCCGGAAATGGGCCGCAGTGCGCTCGATGCCGCCGAGCTGATGAATGTCGGCGTCAATTTTCTCCGCGAGCACATCATCGACGACGCCCGAATCCACTATGCCTTCCTCGATGCTGGCGGAACCGCCGCCAATGTCGTCCAGGCAACGTCGCGCCTGCACTATTTCGTGCGGGCCCCCGGCCTTGAGGAGATGGAGGAGATCTACGAGCGTGTCTTCAAGATCGCCTGCGGCGCTGCCATGATGACGGAGACCGAGGTCGATATCCAGTGGGATGGCGCCTGCGCGAACTTCATCGTCAACCGGACCCTGGCCAGCGCCATGTATGCCAACATGCAGCGGATCTACCCGATGAAGGTCTCCGACGCGGAACGGGAAGACTACGCCCAGTACCGGAGCACCTTGAGCGAATCGGTCATCAAGTCGCTCCGCCAGAAGACCCGCCGCTATTTCCCGTCCGCCAGCCCGGAGGAGATCGATGCGCTCAGCGCCCGATCCGTGCAGGAAGGACTGGTGGAGCTGACCTTCCCGCCCAAGCTGATGACCGCATCAACGGATGTGGGCGATCCCAGCTGGTTTGCGCCGACCGTTCAGATGATCGGCGGATGCATGCCTTATGGGACTGCTGCCCATTCCTGGCAATGGGTGTCGGCCGGCCTCTCGTCCGTTGCCATGAAAGGCATGCTGTCAGCCGCCAAGGCGATTGCCATGACCGCCTATGATCTTCTGAAGGACCCGGAGCTGCTGGCTGCTGCCAAGGCCGAACATGTGAAGAACCTTGGCGGCAAGACCTACCGCAACCCGGTGCCGCTGACAGTTCAGCCGCACTGAAAAGCCTGCCGCTGGCCGCTGGCCGGGCAATCTGGCCGGCGGCCTCATGCATCCGGAAGGCGCCGCGAAGCCTTGTCCATCCGCGATCAGGAATGCTATCATACCCGCATGAGTGTTTTTGTCGTTCTCCAGCAGATCACGCCCCTGTTCATCATCATGGCGATCGGCATCCTGATTGCCAGGCTGGGCTACTCCAGCCGGGCCGTCACCCAGTTTCTGTCCTGGGTCTGCATCTCGGTGTTTTTCCCGGCATCGATCATCAAGTCGTTCTCGGCGCCGGTTACGGCCCAGATGCTCCAGGAGGCATCGATTCTGGTTGTGGCCGGCGCGATCATCGTCAGCGCTGCCTTTGTCCTGGCCTTCGGGATCGTGCGGCTGCTCCGGATGACGATCCCCTCCTCGAACATTGTCTATTTCTCCCTGATGTTCTCCAACTTCGGCTTCGTCGGCGTCGGCATCCTGACGGCCGTTTACGGCGACAAGGGCTTGTTCTACATGACGATGTTCGTCCTGGTCATGCGCTTCATGTTCAATTCGCTGGGCACTGTGATCATGCAGCGTGGCGAGGGCGCCCGCGAGAAGCCAACCCTGAAGGATGTGTTCCTCAACCCGCCGATCATTGCCCTGCTTGTGGCGGTGATGGTCATGGTTTTCCAGATCCGCTTCCCGGCGCCGGTCAAGAATACGATCGACTCGCTGGCTGCCTGCCTGTCCCCGGTCGGCATGCTGACAGTCGGCCTGCTTACGGCCAGCATCTCGATTCGCGACTTCATCGGCGACAGGCGGGTCTATGTGCTGGCCTTCCTGCGCCTCGCCGGCATCCCGCTGGTCACGACTTTCGCGATGTGGCTGGCCGGATTCCGCGGCCTGATGCTGACAGTGCCGGCTCTGACGATGGCGCTGCCGGCGGCGGCCAAC